>JAATFY010000066.1 GCA_015654915.1 Rhodospirillales bacterium | reverse complement strand
GCGGCGTGCAAAGCAGGGTCAGAAGTTCGGTCAGATAGGCGCGCTCTTCCGGCAGCGCGTAGCGGCAACCCAACTGCGTATCGAACGGATTGACGGCGTATTCAGGCGTCATGCGCAGCTTGAAATGCAGCGCTTCATGGCGGCGTTCGATCGGCAGCGCATCGCGGATCAGCGAGATTAAACCCGCCGACGACGGCCCGATATCGAGAATGGCGATAAAAGGCAATCGCGCCGAACCGGCCGATAAAATCGTGCCCAGATTGAGCGCGTTCATCAGCACCGATTTACCGGCGCCGGGCTGGGCGAAAATCAGGTCGAACCATGTCGTCGTCAGGCTGCTGCCCATCTGGTAGGGCCAGATGCGCCCGTCGGGCGAACGGAAAATAACCGAGCCGTCCTGAAACGGTGACGAGGCGCGCTGCCATGGCAGAAGCTTGACGACCTCACGGAACGGTGCGACGGCGGCGGGCGCTGTTGATGCACAGGCAATACCCAGCACCGACGACATGGCCGTTTCCAGCGGATCGCCGCCCGCCGAAGAGGCCTGGCAATAGCCCCAGGCTTCGATGGCTTGCGTCACGGCGCCAAGCCGCCGCTCCATCAGCTTGCGGTCATTGGCCGGTGCATAAGTCGCCAGCGAGATGCGCAGTTTCACGACCGGCTCGCTTTGCGACAATTCCTGCAACGCCTTGAGCGATTCGCGGATCTGGCGGTTGACCTGATTGGAGAAAGACAAAACGGCGGACGCAAAAGCGCGGAAGCCGACCGACTGCGCGCCCGCGCCTTCGATCAGGAACGAAAGGCGGAACGGAATGTCGTTGTCCATCAAACGCGCCAACAGTTGCGGGAAGGGTGAAGGTTCCGCAGGCGCCAGCGTCATATCGACGCCGCCCCACAGCAGATTGCCGATGCGCACGATGGAGGACGATACGATGGCGCTGTCGCCGGTGCAAAGCTGTTGCTTCAAGGGCGGCCAGAGCAAATCGGAAGCGTCCTTGCCGCCATATTGCGGCGAGCGCGGCATGAGCGGATCGCCGGGCAGATTCGCGCGCCAGTCTTCGTGCCCGATTTGCGGATAAAGGCTGCTGCGCACGGCAGCCAGGGCCGCATGCACCTCGACCACCTCGGTCTTCATGGCGATTTCTTCGAGCGCGGCGACCATCGAAGCGACGTAGCTTTTATGCCGCGTCCGCAGCGCCTCGAGCGCCTGCATGGGATACTGGGCGTTAGGGGCGTTGGCCCATTTCTTCTGGGCGCGCTGCTTGATGGCGCTTTGCAACTCGGTTTTACTGAGCACTGAGGGACGCGTCCACAATACGATGTAAACATCCTCGTGCGCCATATAACGCGCCAGATGGTTGCGGCGTTCGTTGAACAGATCGTCGAGATCAAGCTCCAGCGCGCGCGCCGCTGTGCGGTTGCTGCGCATGACGCGGTCGAGGTCCTGCGTCACCGTCGACGGATCGCGCATGAAATAAACCTGCATGGCGTAACCGGCGCGGTCGAAACGCGCGCCGAGCTTGAGCGTCGCCTGATTGATGATCCACTGATATTCGGTGTCGCCGACGAGCTGGCGCGAGCCAAATAGCTTGACGAAGCTGATCAGCGAACCGTCAGCCGCCACCAGCGTGACGTCGTCGTCCGCCGTCTCGAGCTGGATAAAAGCCTCGACCGGCTGACGCAACGTCATCAGGGTGGCAGCAAGTGCTTCGTTAAGGAAATTGATCATGTCCAAGGGTCAGATGCGTATACCAGAAGGCAGACTGGGCACTATATCTTAAATAGAATTTAATGAAGAATCAGCCCTTAAAAGCTAATTTTTTTGCCCGAAATGTCCTTATTTTCCGATCCCTGTTTTCGGCCCGCCGTTTCAGGCGTGGCCGACCGACGCCGACGCCGTTTTGAACATCTCCACCCATTTTTCGGCGGGAAAATCGGCATAGGGCCCCTCGGCGGAGCACCAGTATTTGACGATGCGGGGGAACTGGTTGATGTCGCCCTTTTGCCCGCGCACCAGATGCTTGTCGAGTGGCAAAAGGCGGATGCCGTCCAGCTTGGCAGTCGTCTTACGGATTTCTTCGTCCGTCAGCGTCTCGTGCAGGACGGTAGCAAGAAGCAGGGGATCATCGCTGCCAAGACGTTTCTTGGCATCGGCGCGGCGCGCCATCAGGGCATCGAGTGTACGGTCGGCCAGCGCGGCGATCTCGCCGCCGCCGGCGCGGCCGACATAGACGGCGCGGGCAATATGGTTCAGTTCGGCCTGCGCGATTTCCGGCAGCCAGACAAGGATGCCCGATCCCATCATACCGGCGCGCTCCAGGATCATGCATTGTTCGCAGAAAGTGCAGGCGGTAACGAAAGGCAGACCCTTGTCGCCGCCGGCATAGGGAATGACGCGCTGGTAATGCTGGGCGCGAAAACCGCAAAAACGGCAGGTGTAATCATCCTGCCGCAAAGTCTTGTCGGTTTGTTGCTTGTCGGGAGAGCGATCTTTTGAAGCGCCCTTCTCGGTGTCAGACGGACGCCTGACACCGAGGGTTATCGGAAGGAAGGGCACAATATTTACACGCGTGACTTGACTATGCGCGGCTTAGTTCCAGCCAAACGGATGGAAAGTCGATGTCGTTCCCATGGTTGAGCTGGCCGTCGAGTTCGCCAGACCCATCAGGTATGGCAACGCCAGAAGAAGGGCACCGGCGCCGACACGCGAAAAACCGTGCGAGAGCGGGTTGCTTGATGCGTTCTCGGCATGGGCCTTGAACTTCAAGGTACCGCCGATGACCAGCACGCCGCCGATGACGTAACAAGCATAGCTCATGATATCGAGCATAGGCTTGAAGACGCTGTTTTGGCTGTTCGTTGCGGTCTGCACGAGTTGCGCAAAGGCAAGGTCCGGTATCGGCAAAGCTGTCGCAACGACAGCCGCCATCAACAGGCCCTTTACCCACATTTTTCTAAGATTGTCTTTCGTCATAGGCTCCTCCTCCGTGTTGAATTCGATAAACTTTTAAAGGCAATTTACTGATCTAAACTTAGCGGCTAAACGTTAATGAGCACTTAATTACCTGCAATTCTGCCTAAAACCTCATAATACGCCCTGCAAGGTCTTGCAATTACAGCGGGTTATTTCTAGAGCGGAATTATTTCCGCTTTCTGCGCTTACGATACAAAAGCCGTTCCGAACGTATGATCCATCAAGGTCATAAAGGAGTAAATATTGATGGCCAGAACGCCGCCGATAATATGGGTCAGGCCCTGCGCCATTGTCGCCTGGGCAACGCCCTCGACGGCGTTACGGATAACGTTCCACCCGCGCACAAAACTGATAAGGCCGACCAGCTGGAAGAAGGTCAGCGCCGCTTTCATAGCCGCCTTGAAATGGGTGAGATCGCCGCCAAGGCTGTTAAGGGATGTCCAGGACATCGTTTCGAACTTTTGCACGCCGCCGCTCGAGATATCCTGACCGATGATGCTGGCGGTCAGGACATCGATATTTTCGCCGATCACGACCAGCGCCGTGCCGATAAGAAGATTGGAAATAATGAAGGTAATCGAATGCGTACGCGGATCAGTGCCGTATTTGGCGCCCTTCATCAGGCCGCGCAAAATCAGGAATACGCCAAGGGTGATGGCGACAATCGAAACCAGAAACGTCAGCGGCGTTTGAATATTGGTGATAAGATTCGTCATAATGGCATCGAGAGTTTGCGCGGCGACAGGCGCCGAAGCCGAAGCGCCGTTGCAGGCGTTGACCCCGCTAAGGCCGCCGGTGCTTCCACTGCCGCCAAGGCCGAAAAGGGTATCGATCAGGGTGCCCATGACGGCGGGAAGCGCCGTCAGGCAGCTGCCGGCAAGAAACATCGCAAAAGTCTTGTGATGGGGATGCTGGGTCGGGTTATCGTGGTGATGGCGGAGATGCAGCAACCCCTGCACGACGATAAAAGCGCCCGCCGTATAAGCCACCATGTTGAAAATATCGATAAACGGGCTGAGATTGTTGGCCGCGTTGCAAAAAACATCGCCTAAAGTCGTTTTAGGAGCCGCGGCGGCCGCGGCTATGGCCGGATGGACAGCATCGAATAGACCGAACAGGAAAGCGGCGGCAAAAAGCGCAAAAGTGCCGCCATGGCGGAAACGGCCCGATCGCATGAAAAAGCTCGAAAAAACAGCGTTCATAG
>JAATFY010000024.1 GCA_015654915.1 Rhodospirillales bacterium | reverse complement strand
TCACCGAAGCGGCGCTGGTCGTCAGCTTGATCTTTGGCTCGGGCTTCGCATCCGCCTTGGGCGCTGCTGCAGCTTCTTCCTTGTTGCCCGACAAACCGCCGAAACGCTTGTTGAACTTCGCCAGCTGGCCGCCGCGATCGACCATGCGGTGCGTGCCCGTCCATGCCGGATGGGTCTTGGGATCGATATCAAGATGCAGCTTGTCGCCCGTCTTGCCATAGGTGCTGCGGGTGATGAACTGGGTACCATCGGTCATGATGACCGTGATCTCGTGATAGTCGGGATGAATTTCGCTTTTCATAGCTTACACTTTCAAAAACAACGGCTTGCCCTCCGAAGCTTTAGCGCAGGAGGGGCCTTTTTTTAGGGAAAAACGCCCGTAAATGCAAGCTTCCTTTTTTATGCCTCTCCCCTTGAGGGAGAGGAAGCGAAAACTTGGCTTTACGCAGTAAAGCCTTAGTTTTCGCAGGTGAGGGGGGTATTTGTACTCTCTTACCCTAAAATCTGGGCTTCTTGGCGCACCTTTATGAAGCTAATTGTTGAACCCAAAACCTGTTCCGAAGTTCATTGGCGCGTACATCTAAATCCGATGGCAAATCGTACGTTAAGGTAGGAGCAAATTTAGCTGCAAAACTTGCAAGGTAAGGATTAACGGGATGAACCGTTTCTATGAGTGGGAGCATGGCTTCGACGGCCGATCGTCTTATATGTTGTGAACGGTTTGTGCTCCATGCCGCCGTAGCCCAAACGGCATGAAGCGCATCTGCAGGATTGACGTCTTCATTCGCGGCGTGGGACAAAACGGCGACTGCGGCCTTCTCAAATTTCTCGTGATCCCATTCTCCGTAGAGAGTGCGATATGCCAAACCGAACACCGTATCATCAGCGTTATTTTGTGAAATATTCGTCATGTCAGTAACCTCATAATGTCCAATAGTGTTGATGGTAATGAGGATTTATAAATTTCACAAGAGAGTTTAAACGCGCTAATTTATAGGGTGAGATTGGATTTCTTCAGCATTTCAGATTTTATAGTTAACTCGCCGCCGCGATAACCGACAGGAACTGGCCGAGCCGCTCGGTTTGCGGGTTTTTGAGGATATCCGTGGTGCCGCTTTCGGCGATTTCGCCGTTGGCCATAAACACCACCTGATCGGCGGCATGCTTGGCGAAGACGAGCAAATGCGTGATAATGAAGATGCCAATATCCTTGCCGCGCAGATTTTTCAGGTAACTGAGTATCTTGGCGATCTGTTCGACGTCCAGCGCCGAGGTGATTTCGTCGAGCAGCAGATAGCGCGGCTCCAGCATCAGGGCGCGGGCCAGCGCCACGCGTTGCCGCTGGCCGAGCGAGGCTTCGTTCGGATAATTGTCGATGAATTCCCGCATATCGAAAGCTTCGATCAGGGCATCGAGTTCGTCGTTGATATCGCCGCCCTTACGCCGCCGCACCGGCAGCAGGATGTTTTCGCGCAGCGTCATATGCGGCCACAGAAAAAGCTGCTGGAACACGGTGGTCAGTTTTGGCCATGGCGGATTAAACGGCTTACTCTGCGGCCACGGATAGCTGAAAATTTTCTCGTCGACCTGTATCTCGCCGCTTTGCGGCGTTTCCAGCAACGCAAGGCAACGGAGCAGCGTGGTTTTGCCGGTACCGCTCGGGCCGATCAGCACCGTGATGCCGCCGGTTTCCACCTTCAGGTTGATGTTCTTCAGAATTGGCTTGTCGGCATAGCTGAAACTGAGGTTGCGCGCTTCCAGCATCTCAGCGCTCCGACAAATCGCGCGTGTAGCGCTTTTTCAGGTAAGCTGCCGTCAGGTTGATGGGCAGGCAGACCAGAAGGAAGAACAGCGCCAGCGCGGTGTAGATTTCGACAGGACGGTAAATTGTGCTGTTGATGCGCTGGGAAACGCGGAAAATTTCCTCGACCGATATCAGGCTGGCGAACAAGGTGGCATGAAGCATGGCGACTTGCAGCACCATCAGGCCCGGCAGCAACTGGCGGAATAAAATCGGCAACTGAATTTTGGTGACGAGATCACGCTGGTCGAGGCCGCAGACGCGCCCTGCGATAATATATTGCGAAGGAAAATCGGCGACGGCCTGCCGCACCAGTTCGCCGACGGCAAATATATTGACCAAAGAAAGTGTGAGGGATGCCGTGTAAAACGGATCGATCACGACATTGAAGACGGATTGCGCCGGATAATGCAGCCAGAACAAAACAACAAGGGTCGGAATGGCCGAAAAGGCGAACGACATCGCATGCGTGAAATGGCCCCAGCTTTTAGGGAAATTCGCGCCGACCACACCGAGAGCGGTACCGAAAATCAGCCCCGAGGTCCAGATCACGAGGCAAAGCTCCAGCGTGACCTTAAGGCCCGACAGGAAT
>JAATFY010000214.1 GCA_015654915.1 Rhodospirillales bacterium | reverse complement strand
GCTGTAGCCGGCCAGGTACATCGCCGAGAACGTGCCGATCAGCGACACCGGAACCGCCACGGCGGGAATCAAGGTCGCGCGCCAGCTGCGCAGAAAAACGAAGACGACGAGGATGACCAGCAGCACGGCGATCATCAGCGTGCGCTCGACATCGTGCAGCGAGGCGCGGATCGTCCGTGTGCGGTCCATGGCGACGGTCAGGTCGATGGCGCTGGGGATCGAGGCCTTCAACTGCGGCAGCATGGCCGTTATGCGGTCGACCGTCTCGATGATATTGGCGCCCGGTTGCTTGGTAATAATCAGGACGACGGCGGGCTGGCCGTTGTAAAGCCCCTGATTGCGCAAATCCTCGACAGAATCCGTAATCTCGCCGACATCCGACAAACGCACCGGCGCATTGTCGCGATAGGCGACGACGAGACCATGGTAATCGACCGCATGCCGCGCCTGATCGTTGGTGTAAAGCTGGAAACGCTGCCCGCTTTCGTCGATCGAGCCTTTGGGGCTGTTGGCGTTGGCGGCGGCAAGGGCGGCACGCACATCCTCAAGGCCGATGCCGTATTTAAACAAGGCGCGCGGATTAAGTTCGATGCGCACGGCGGGCAGGGAACTGCCGCCGACATTCACCTGACCCACGCCCTGCACCTGCGAAATTTTCTGGGCGAGGACCGTGGTTCCCGCGTCGTAAACCTGCCCCGGCGTCATGGTCGGCGAGGTCAGCACCAAAATCATAACCGGCGCGTCGGCCGGATTGACCTTGCGGTAGGTCGGGTTGTTTTTAAGGGCGGCGGGCAAATCGGCCCGCGCGGCATTGATGCCCGCCTGCACGTCACGCGCCGCGCCGTCGATATCGCGGTTCAGCCCGAATTGCAGCGTGATGCGCGAATTGCCGACCGAGCTTTGCGACGTCATCTCGGTAACGTCGGCGATCTGCCCGAGATGCCGCTCCAGCGGCGTCGCCACGCTGGTGGCCATGGTTTCGGGGCTTGCGCCGGGAAGTGACGCCGATACGGAAATGGTCGGGAAATCGACCTGCGGCAACGGTGAGATCGGCAGCAGGAAAAACGCAACCGTTCCCGCCATAGCCACGCCCAGTGTCAGCAAGGTAGTTGCGATCGGCCGCGCGATGAAGAAGGCGGAGGGGTTCATTCGACAATCTCTTCCGTGCGGCCCGCCGCGCTGAAACCGAAACGCCGCGCAAGACTGTCGAAGCCGAGATAAATCACTGGCGTGGTGAACAGTGTCAGCACCTGGCTGACGATCAACCCGCCGACGATGCTGATACCCAATGGATGCCGCAATTCGGAGCCGACGCCGGTACCCAGCATCAAAGGCAAAGCGCCGAGTAGCGCCGCCATGGTCGTCATCAAAATCGGGTGGAAGCGCAGCAGGGCGGCCTGATGGATAGCCTCGCGCGGCGGCTTGTGTTCCTTGCGCTCGGCCTCCAGCGCGAAGTCGATCATCATGATGGCGTTTTTCTTGACGATGCCGATCAGGAGAATAATGCCGATGATGCCGATGATGCCGAGATCGTCGCCCGCCAGTATCAGCGCCAGCAGCGCGCCCACGCCCGCGGACGGCAGCGTCGAGAGAATGGTGATCGGGTGGATGTAGCTTTCATACAAAACGCCGAGGACGATATAGACGGTGATGATTGCCGCGAGGATAAGCAGAAGCTCGTTACCCAGCGAAGAACGGAACGCCAGGGCCGCGCCCTGAAAACTGGTCATGACACTGGCGGGCATCCCAAGCTGCTTTTCGGCGTTCTCGACGGTCGTGACGGCGTCGCCAAGCGAAGCGCCAGACGCCAGTTTGAAGGAGATCATCGCGGCAGGGAACTGGCCGAGGTGATTGACCTGCAGCGGCGCCGCCTGCTGCGTGATCGTGGCGAGGGCCAGGATCGGCACCTGCCCGCCGCTGGCCGAGGGCAGATAGACCGATTTCAGGGTGTCGATGGTCGTGTTCGTATTGAGAATGACGCGGTACTGGTTCGACTGCGTGAAGATGGTCGAGATAATCCGCTGGCCGAAGGCGTCGTAAAGCGCGTTATCGACGGTCGCCATGGTGATGCCGAGCCGCCCCGCCGTATCGCGGTCCACGGTTATGTAATCCGCCAGACCTTCTTGCTGCAAATTGCTCGCGACGTCTTCCATCTGCGGCGAGGCGCGCAAGGAATCGACCAGTTTCGGAACCCAAACGGCAAGCTCGTCGGGATTGGCGTCTTCCATCATGAACTGGTATTGCGCGCGGCTGACGGTGGTATCGATGGTCAGATCCTGCACCGGCTGCATGTAAAGCGAAATGCCGGAGACGTTGGCCGTTTCCCGCGTCAGGCGGCGGATAATATCGCTGGCGCTTTTGCTGCGTTGGTCGTGCGGCTTGAGGTTGATGAGAAATCGCCCGCTGTTGAGCGTCACATTGGTGCCGTCGACGCCGATGAAGGACGACAGGATATCCACGTCGGGGTCTTTGAGGATCGCTTCCGCCAGAGCCTGCTGCCGGTCGGCCATCGCCGCGTAGGAAATCGATTGCGGCGCTTCGGATATGCCCTGAATGAGGCCGGTATCCTGTACCGGAAAGAAACCTTTCGGGATGGTGATATAAAGGAAGGCCGTCAGGGCCAGCGTTCCCACCGCCACCAGCAAAGTCAGCGACTGGTGATCGAGCACCCAGTCGAGGCGGCGGCCATACCACTGAATTACGGATTCAAACCATGATTGTTTATGTTTTTCCTCCGAGACCGGACGGTGGCGCAGAAGTTTCGCGCACATCATTGGCACCAAAGTCAGTGACACCACGGCCGAAATCAGGATGGTGACGGAAAGCGTAATCGCGAACTCGCGGAACAAACGGCCCACCACATCGCCCATGAACAGAAGCGGGATCAGGACGGCGATCAGCGAAATGGTCAGCGATACGATGGTGAAGCCGATTTCCTCGGAGCCTTTCAGCGCGGCTTCCATCGGCTTGTCGCCCTGTTCGATATAGCGGGAAATATTCTCGATCATGACGATGGCGTCGTCGACGACGAAGCCGGTGGCGATCGTCAGCGCCATCAGGGAAAGGTTATTCAGGCTGAAACCGGCCAGATACATGATGGCGAAAGTGCCGACAATCGAGAGCGGCACCGAAAGGCTGGGGATGATCGTCGCCGGTATGTTGCGCAGGAAAACGAAAATAACGGCGACGACCAGCGCCACCGCCAGCAGGAGCTCGATTTCCACATCATGCACCGAGGCGCGGATGGTTGTCGTGCGGGCGGTCAACACGGCGACGTCGATCCCCGCGGGCAGGGCGGCTTTCATATCCGGCAGAAGTTTCTGGATCGTATCGACGACTGCGATGACGTTGGCGCTGGGCTGCCGCTGGACATTCAGGATGACGGCGGGCGTTTTGTTCATCCATGCCGCAAGCTGGGTGTTCTCGGAACTATCGACGATTTCCGCCACGTCGCTCAGCCTTACCGGCGCGCCGTTTTTATAGGCGATGACGATGGCTTCGTATTCCTTCGCGCTTTTTAATTGGTCGTTGGCGTTGATGGTATAGGCGCGCGATGTGCCGTCGAAATTGCCCTTCGGCGTGTTGACATTGGCGTTGCTGACGGTGGTGCGCAAATCGTCGAGGTTCAGCCCGTAAGCCGCCAGCGCCTGCAGATTGGCGCGAATGCGCACGGCGGGACGCTGGCCGCCGCTGATGCTGACAAGTCCGACGCCGGGAAGCTGCGAGATTTTTTGCGCCAGCCGCGTATCGGTAAGATCCTCGACCTGCGTCAGCGGCAGGGTTTTCGACGTGACCGCCAGCGTCAAAATCGGGGCGTCGGCCGGATTGACCTTGGCATATATAGGCGGCGCGGGCAGGTCGGCGGGAAGCAGGTTGCCGGCGGCGTTGATAGCGGCCTGCACTTCCTCTTCGTCGATATCGAGGTTCAGATCGAGGTCGAACTGCAGCGTCAGCACCGAAGCTCCCGCCGAGCTGATCGACGACATCTGGTTCAGGCCCGGCATCTGTCCGAATTGCCGTTCGAGCGGCGCCGTCACCGCCGAGGTCATCACTTCGGGACTGGCGCCGGGATAAAAAGTCTGCACCTGAATGGTGGGATAGTCGACTTCGGGCAAAGCCGACAGCGGCAGAAATCGGAAGGCGACGATGCCGACCAGAAGGATGGCGGCCATCAGCAGCGACGTTGCAACCGGACGCAGGATAAAAGGACGTGAGGGGTTCATCGAATCTTGATTTCGGCGCCGTCGCGCAACTTGTCGGCGCCGTCGACGACGACTTTATCGTCGGGCGCCAGCCCGTCGGTAACCGCGATGTCGTCGCCTTGCGACGGCCCCAGTTTCACCTTGCGCAGGGAAACTTTGTTGTCGCTGCCGGCGAGATAAACGAACGTGCCCGGCGCGCCGCGCTGGACAGCGGCCTGCGGCACAATCACCGTGTCGTGCAGAGTGTCCACCAGCAATCCGATATTCACGAACTGGTTGGGGAATAAAATATTATCAGTATTGTCGAACTGGGCGCGCATCTTGATGGTGCCGGTGGAGGTGTCGATCTGATTGTCGACGGACACCAGCTTGCCTTCCGCCAGTTTCGTGCTTTGCGTACGGTCGAAAGCGGTGGCCTGCAATTCCGCGCCGCCGGCAAGGCGTTTCATGACGGCGGGAAGGTCGTCTTCAGGCAACGTGAAAATGACGGTAATGGGCTGAAGCTGCGTAATCGTCACGAGGCCGTTCGCGTCACCGACCTGCACATAATTACCCTGATCGACCTGCCGCAGGCCG
>JAATFY010000100.1 GCA_015654915.1 Rhodospirillales bacterium | reverse complement strand
GGCAGGCCAAATGGATTTGCACCGGCCCCTGAACGGGGATCTGGTGTTATGTCCCTGCTACCAGTAACAATACTCGTTTGGCTGGCAAAATCAGCAGCAGTTCCTGTCGTTCCGAAATTAGTGCCTTGACATGCGGTTCCATTGTTACCGCCCAAGTTGCCAGTTTCACCTAATAGGCTTGCACCACCGGCAGCGCTGCCGCCCGACACGATCCCGATAGAACAGCGCGGAATGGTTATTACGTCAGGGGCCCAGAAATCCGACACTTCCACATAAGCAGGCGAAGGAGATCCTACCGTTCCAAAATTAGTGCCCGATCTAGGAGTGATGGGAGAATTGTTGGTCGCGTTCTTGTCGAGACCGTAGTCGCCCACTTGACCATGGCCAGTGTCGTGATCATTCTGAGGATTATTCTGAGACATAAACTTCTCCGCATGAAATATAATGACTTGCGGAATGTACCATAAAACACCCCCGCCTAATACTTTCATAAAGATCGTGGTTAATTTGGGGTAAATTTTTTGAAGTTTCTCGCACCAAAGCCTTGACGTAAAAGCCTTCTAGCCAGAATTAGGGTCCAGACTCAATTTAACCGTATTGTCATGCCCGCGAAAGCGGGCATCCCGTTTTATTCTTACAAATTATTCTTACAAAAGAAACCAAACGGGATTCCGGTTCGCGCTGCTCGCATACGCTCGCAGCTTGGCCGGAATGACGTAATTTCTTGTTTCAATTCATAAGTTGAATTGAGTTCAGACCCTAGTTGTCGTCCAGTGTTTCGAATGCAGGGGAAGGTTTTCCTGGCTGGGTTTGGTCTGTGCGCGGTGGCGGGGCAAAACCGTCCGCATCGAAATCTCTATCGTCATCATCCATGATTGCCTCCATCCGACATTTTGTATCGTCTAAACTATACCATAGATTCGCGTCCTCGAATTAGTTTCACACGGCCAAGTTTTAGTTTCCTGTGAAGAAACTCATAACATTAACCAACAAAACCTTTATCGTTTAACGCCGAAACGGCTCGATGGCCGCAACCGCCAACTGATCGGCGCGTTCGTTTTCGGGATGCCCATCATGGCCGCGCACCCAGATAAATTCGATCTGATGCGGGGCCTTTGCCGCCTGCAGCCGCTGCCACAGATCGACATTCTTGACCGGCTTGCGGTCCGCCGTTTTCCAGTCGCGCTTGATCCATTGCGGCAGCCAGTCGCGCGCGCCCTGCTGCACATACTGGCTGTCGGTGTAGATTTTGACGTGCGACGGTTTTTTCAGCGCTTCCAGCGCCATGATCGCCGCCATCAGTTCCATGCGGTTGTTGGTTGTGTCGGCTTCGCCGCCGGACATTTCTTTTTCATTGTCGCCGGAACGAAGGATGGCTCCCCAGCCGCCCGGCCCCGGATTGCCGCTGCAGGCGCCGTCGGTAAAAATTTCGATGATTTTATCCGCACCGCTCATGCGGCAAGTCCGTAAGCGGAGACTGTGCGGACCATCTGGTGAAATTGCAGGCGCGTGAGGTAATCGAGCGGGTCTTTCGGCTTGACCAGCGCGTCCGGCACCTGATTGAGCCAGTCGTAAAGCCGTGTCGAGAGAATCCGTAGTGCAGCGCCACGCGCCAGCAAGGGCAGCATTTTCGTTTCCTCCGGCGTCAGCATCCGCACTTCCTGATAGCCTTTGATCAGGGCGCGGGCCTTGGTGATGTTGAAGGCCGTGTCGCGCTCGAAGCACCAGGCATTCAGGCACAGCGCCAGATCGTAGGCCAGCAAATCGTTGCAGGCGAAAGTGAAATCGATCACGCCGCATATGTCGGGGCCGTTAAAAAAAACATTGTCGGGAAAAAGATCGGCATGGATGACGCCTTCCGGCAAATCCTGCGGCCAGCGCATGCGGAGATAATCCAGCTCCTCCTGCATCAGCGCGCCGAGGCCGGGATAAACCTCATCCGCCCGCGCTTTCGAAGATGTCAGCAGCCGTTCCCATTCCGGCAGGGCCACGCCGTTGGCGCGGCGGATGGGAAAATCGGCGGCGGCGAGGTGCAGCGTCGCCAGCGCGCGGCCCGTCGCGGCGCATGCCTCCGGTGTGATGCGCGGCGCGGGAGCACCTTCAAGGAAACTGATGATTACGGCGGGACGACCGGCAAGACGCCCCAAAGTCCCGCCGTCGCGGGTCTTGATCGGTAACGGGCAGGAAATGCCTTTTTTGACGAGATGCTCCATCAGGCCGAAAAAAAACGGGAAATCTCCTTCGTTTACGCGCTTTTCATACAGCGTCAGGACGTAGCGCCCTTGCGTCGTGGTCAGGAAATAATTGGTGTTCTCGACGCCCTGCTTGATGCCGACAAGCTCCGTCAGCGTGCCCAGATCATAGGCGCGCAGGAATTCCGCCGCGTCGTTTTCCGAAACTTTGGTGTAGACAGCCATGCATTGTGTTTAGCATTGTGTCCGGACTTCGCAAGGAAATCCGGTTCCGACTTCATGAAAATCCTGTTCGTCACATCCAACCGCGTCGGCGACGCCGTGCTGTCGACCGGCCTCCTGCATTGGCTGGCGGAGCATTATCCATCGGGGCAATTCACCATCGCCTGCGGGCCTTATGCCGCCGATTTGTTCCGCGCCGTGCCACGGCTGGAGCGTCTCATCGTCCTCCGGAAAAAAAGCTGGAACCGGCATTGGCTCGGCCTGTGGCAGGCCTGCATCGGCACCGACTGGGATATAATTATCGACCTGCGCGACAGTATCGTTTCGCGCCTGTTACGCGCACAAAAACGCAATTATCCCATTCGCAGAGAAGGGCAACATAAGGTTATCGAGAACACCTCGGCGCTCGGGATCAATCCGCCGCCTGCACCCTATATATGGCTGGATGCCGCGGCGGAACAGGAAGCGGCACAACTCTTGCCCGCGACCCGCCCCATTCTGGCGCTCGGTCCCGCCGCCAACTGGCTGGCCAAGCAATGGCCGGTCGAACGGTTTGCGGAGCTTGTACAAAAATTAACTGCGGCAAATGGGTTGCTTCCCGACGCGCCGGTTCTTGTGATTGCGGACGAGAAAGAACGCGAGCAGATCGCGCCGCTTTTGCAATCCATTCCACCCGAACGCCTTATCGCGATCACCGGTCGCAGTCTGCTGACCGTCGCCGCCTGCCTGAAACAGGCGCGGCTTTTTATCGGCAACGATTCCGGCCTAATGCACATGGCGGCAGCGGCAGGAACGCCAACGCTTGGCCTGTTCGGGCCGGGGTACGAAGAAATTTACGGGCCTTGGGGACTGCATTGCGCCTTTGTCCGCACCAAGGAAAGCCGCGAAGAATTGCTCGCCCGCATGCCCTATCCGGGCGCGCATTATCCCAACCTTATGGAGGGGCTGAGCGTGGATACGGCTCTCAAAGCAACGGAAAAACTTTTGGCAAAGACCGCCGTGAAAGTTTAAGCGCGCTAGTTCGCGTTGCCCATGATGCCGTGAATGAAATCGCCGAAGGCCTTCGAGATATCCTGCGTGACGGCGCCCGTAAATCCGCCCGGCGGCCCCGATAATAAATCGCGTGCCGACAAGCCGGATTCCGCTTCCGTCATATAATCGTGCCAGAGTTGCGCAGGCAGACTGCCGCCGACGATCTTGCGCATCGCATGGCCGTCGTCGTTGCCGAGCCAGACGCCGGTCGTATAGTTTCCGGTAAAACCAAGGAACCATGCATCGCGGTCATCGGAACTTGTGCCGGTTTTGCCCGCGACCGGACGGTCGCCAAGCGCCGCACGCTTGCCGGTGCCGTAACGCACGACATCTTCCATCATTCCTGTCAGTGTTTCGACAGCCTGTTCGCTGACGACTCGCGGCAGCGTCACGTCGGGATGCTGGTAGAGAACTTCTCCCTGCCGGTTGCGGATTTCCTTGATGGCATAAGGCGTCACCGCGCGGCCGCCGGCGGCCAGCGAGGCGTAAGCGCCGGTAAGTTCCAAGGGCGTCACTTCGCTGGCACCCAAAGCAAGGGTTGCTTCGCGCGCCAAGGGCGAGGCAATCCCCAGCGCATGGGCAGTTTCGATGACATTATCAATCCCCGCGCGCTGGAACACGCGCACGGCGACGGTATTGATGGATTCGGCCAGCGCGTCGCGCGCCGTGATGGGCCCGCGATATTTCCCGTCGAAATTCTCCGGCGACCAACTGCCGAGCGTGATGGGCGCATCGAGAAAAACATCGTCCGGCGTCATGCCCTGTTCGATTGCCGTCAGATAAACGATGGGTTTAAAGGCCGAGCCCGGCTGGCGCATGGCCTGTGTCGCGCGGTTGAACTGGCTGCTGCGGTAATCGCGTCCGCCCACCATCGCCCGCACGGCGCCGTCGTAAGACAGGGTGACCAACGCCGCCTGCGATACGTCCTTGTTGTCCTGCCGCGCCAGAATGGCGTCGACGTCATGTTCCGCCGTGCGCTGCAAGTTAAGGTCGAGTGTCGTCAGAACGACGATGTCCTGCGAGGCGTCTTCGACCAATGGTCCGATCTGGTCCTGCACCCAGTCGGCGAAATAACGGCCGTCGCCCGCCGAGCCCGGCTTGTGTTCCGGCGGCGGCACGCTGGCTATGGCCTGCCGTTTTTCGCGCTCGGTGATGTAGCCTTCTTCGACCATGGCTTCCAGAACCGTGCGGGCGCGCAGGACGGCCTGCGCCGGATCGTGCGACGGAGCGAAACGCGACGGAGCGCGTAAAAGCCCTGCAATCATAGCGGCTTCCTGCAAATCGATATCGCGCACCGGCTTGCCGAAATAAAGCCGCGATGCCGCATCGACGCCATAAGCGCCGTTGCCGAGATAGACGCGGTTGAGATAGGCGGTGAGAATTTGGTCCTTGGTGTAGGTATGCTCGAGCCACAGCGCCAGCATCATTTCCTGCACTTTGCGTTTCAGTTTACGCTCGGGCGACAGAAACAGATTTTTTGCCAATTGCTGCGTGAGCGTCGAGCCGCCCTGCACCACATGGCTGGCCATCACGTTGCGCACGACTGCGCGTAACAGGCCCCAGACATCGACGCCGAAATGCGAATAGAAGCGGCGGTCCTCGATGGCGATAATCGCCTCGGGCAGGTATTTCGGCACATCCTCGAGCGTCACATGATCGCCGAACAGGTCGCCGTAACGCGCGAACACGGTGCCGTCGTCAGCCTGCAAGGTGACGGAAGGCCGCCGCTGCGGCTGGGTAATCTGATGGATATCGGGCAGATCGAGCGCACAGTAGGCCACAAAAGCTCCACCCAGAACGCCGCCCCAGATGACGGCGAGGGCCACCAACCTGAGCAGCGAATGCCCGAAACCTTCGCCGCGCGCACTGTCTTTGCGCGGTCCAAATACGCGGCGTTTTTTTGGCATGGATCTCCGGAATCACGGGGGCGGTCGAGCGAGACCCCAGATTAACAGAAATCGGAAAAAGAAAAGGCGAAAAAACCCTCTCCCGCGCTGCGGGAGAGGGGACCGGCTTCGTTCGATTTGATCGTGATTTCTTAGCGCCGGGTTTAACCGTTGCTTCCGAAGCCCAGGCCCATCGAAGAACCGGCGGCGTTGGCAGATGCGGAGCGGGGACGGCAAGCCTTCGCAAGATCCAAGGAATGGCCATATCTGGCGATGAGCGCATTTACCTCACCGGCCGAATACGCAAACTTGTTGAGATAATGGAAATACGCTTGTGTATTCCCGTATCTTCCCAACTCACGATTAGGGCCTGTCGTGCCGCTTGGCAGGACATCGGAAAAACTCGCGCTAAAGCCGCTGGCAAAAAGGTTTGCCATACCCGCCGAGGCGCGATTGGTGGCTCCATTGGCCGATCCGGGGCCAGTCATATTAGCCGTAATGAAAACGCGGAAATTGTCCTTCTCTCGGTCGAAAAGCGCGAGTCCATCCGCGGAACCCATGGCGGTAAGAGCTGTCTTTATATCGGCTCTGTTATCGTTGATATAAAATCCGCCCGCCGTCGCATTGATCATGGCATTCATCCGCGCCGTCATCAGTGTGGCGTACGAATCTCCGGTTTCAAGCCGGTGAAGTTTGCTGCTCGTGATCGCCAGCGCCGTTTCCAGACGCGCTTGCTGCTGCGAATTCAAATGTCCGTTTTTAAGCTGGCTCTCCAAAGATATGCGGCGCTGTTTCAGCGGCCATATTTCCTGCGCCAGCGGAAGAATTTTTCTCAAAGTCACCACTTCATGGGAATCGCAGGGCAGATTGGCTTCGAATCCCGCAAGCATTTCGTCGGCGTGTTTATAAAGCGTCATGATCCATGTATCGCCGGAAAACTGGAAGAGACCGGTGGGGCCGGTTGCGGAACGTACCGCTTTCTGCCCGCCGGATTCGTGCATTTCGACTGAAGTTAAAAGCGCGGCGCCGTTGCCGGTGATCTTGCTGGCCAGAGCAATGGCATCCATTGTGCTGAGCGTACCGCCAGCGCTTCCATCAAAAAGCGTCGGCGACATTCTCTGCATTGCGCCGACGGCCACCGCCGGATCGACCTGTGTCTTCGGCACGATTTCGTCGACGATCTGTACCGCTTCCTTACGGGCAAAAGTGCGCCTTTCATCGTCGGTCATACCCTGCAATTGCGCGCGGTAATCTTCGCGAACACGGCGCACATGCCGGAGCACCGCAAGCACCTGAACCGTATCGTCCTCGCCGAAAGCCGCGCGAGTCTGGCTTTTCTTCGCCAATCTGCGTTCCAGAAGATCGAATAACGGGATCTTCTGGCCGTTGCTCAATAAAAGGGTTTGCTGCGGGTCGTCCGTCGAAAGGATATCGAGCGCGGCGATGTTTTCGAGTTGCGACAATTTTTGCAGCCTGAAAATTTCGAGAGGCGCGGGTTTGACGAAGCCGGGAATATCGCGATCATCGACTTTCATTCCCTTGAGCGAGTCATAGGCGCCCTCGGCGGCATAGTGGCCCATGGCCTGCAGCATCATGTCGCGGAACCAACCCGTGGGGCCGCCCGCCGCTTCGGTAGCCGCATTGCGGGAAGCATCAAGGGAAAGCAAGTTTGTCTGCACCTGCAAGGCACGTAACTGGTCGCCGGTGATGCCTTGCAAGAGGTCCTGCAAATCGCCGTCAGGGTCGCTGGTGGCATCGATACTGGGCGGAAGGACATTTTGCACGAGCGCCGTAGAATCGGCCTTATTAGCCGTCATCAGCAATTTTTGTTTATTGAAATCGTACAGCGCGTCGCTGGTCGTCGTTCCGATTTTATTGGTGATCCGGTCGTAAATACCCGGGCTTACGAAATTAACCGCCAAGCCTACCGTTCCTACCGTTAGCGCTGCCTTGATTGCCATCCTAAGAGGCGGCCATGCATAAGGCGCGACCACGCGAACCAAACCACCGACGCCAACGACAGCGTACCCCGCAGCCATCGCAATGCCGTATCCGCCGTAGCCCAGCAGCCGAAGAGAAAGCGGATATGTATGTTGGGATTTTCTTGTCCGCGTCCGGGCCGGCGCGGCGACTGCGGCAGGAGCAGAACTGAAAAGGCTCGGGGCAAAAACGGCCGCGTCCGCGTTGGCCGTACGTATGGCAGGCGCAACAGCCTTGGGACGTCGACGGCCAATCAGCAATCCACTGGGTCTCGTAATTTCTTCGTATGTGTCGCTTGCCATGGCTTCCTTCACAAATTCATTTTTAAAATCGGCTCGGGCGTTTTTTATTTATAAAAATTACAATTCAGCAGCGAAAAAATTCCTTATCGGACGGGCGGCACGTTATCATATTTTTCACCTTATTTTCCGCCGATATTACTTTCATGGAATCCGTTCGATTCCAGCGCGTTATGTATGATTAACGCGCGTGCTTATGGGCTTGGCTGTTAACCAAAGCATGAGAATCTGCCAATTTTATCAGTGATTTTTTCCGGAAGAGATAGCGGATGATCCAGTCCACCTTCGCCCGCAGGCTTCGGCGGACATAAGGTTTTCCAATTCGCTGCGCTTATAAGAAAACCTAATGGTGCCGCTGGAGGGAATTGCAAAAACATGCTTTGGCATGTTTTTGGGTTCACTGCGCTCACCCTCGGCTTCACCTCGCGCCAAACGCTGCGCGTTTGGTGAACGTCGTTCAATTCCCGCGATAATACCATCCCCATAGAGGGCGCTTTGCGCCCTCTATGGGGATGGTGCCGTTGGAGGGAATTGAACCCCCGACCTTGGCTTTACGAAAGCCCTGCTCTACCCCTGAGCTACAACGGCAATATTTCCCGACGCTCAATAATGGGTTCGCGCCCGAGCGTCAATCGAAACTCCCGAAACGGCGGCGATTAATGGCTGTGGGGGTGTTTCTTGGCGGATTTGGCCCCGTGCTTGACGCCGTACAGCTCAAGCCGGTCGCCGATGATATCGTAGCCGAGTTCGGACGCTATTTTGCGCTTCAGAGCTTCCAACTCCTCGTTCTTGAACTCGATCACAGCGCCGCTGTTGACGTCGATCAGGTGTTGATGATGTTCGTCGCGGTTTTCCTCGTATCGCGCGCGCCCGTCGCGCAGGTCCAGACGCTCAATGACATTGGCGTCCTCGAACAGGCGCATAGTCCGGTATACCGTAGCAATGCTGATTTTAGGGTCGATCGCCGCCGCGCGGCGGTAGATTTCCTCGACATCGGGATGGTCATGCGCGTCCGAGAGAACGCGGCTGATGACGCGGCGCTGTTCGGTCATTTTTAGGCCGCGTTCGGTGCAGATTTTTTCAAGGCGTGAAGGCATGGACGGCAGAATAGCCTTAAATTCAGGCCCGAGTCACGCCCCCTCCTTCTCCAAGGATACGAAGGGATAGGGCTTTTACCCACCGAAGCTTTAGGGCAGGTGGGCCTTGCCATCGCAGCGTCTCTTGCTTATGTAGGGACACCGCCTGTCCGAAAGTGGAGTTTACCGAATGCCGTACGTCGTTACCGAAGCCTGTATCCGCTGCAAATATATGGATTGCATCGAGGTTTGCCCCGTCGACTGTTTTTACGAGGGCGAGAACATGCTGGTCATCAGCCCCGAAGAATGCATCGACTGCGGCGTGTGCGAACCCGAATGTCCGGCGGAGGCGATCATTTCCGACACCGACAAGGAAGCCGAAAAATGGCTGGAGATGAACCGCGAATATTCCGCCAAATGGCCCAACATCACCCGCAAGAAAGCCCCGCCCGCCGACGCCGACGAATGGAAGGGCAAACCCGATAAATTCAAGAACGACTTCAGCGACAAACCGGGGCAGTAAAGCGCGGAAAGACAGCTTTACAAAAGCCGATTTTTTGTTAATCATGGATTTACTGGAAATATTTTTTAGAGAAGGCATTGCCGCCGGAAATTTATATTAAAGGATCGCAAAATGGGAAAAGACATTGGAGAAGAAGACATTTTGGATATAAATGTTGTGGGCGCAGATCCTAAAAGCGGTAATGCAGCCGAGCTAGCCGCAAATGCAGCGACTGTCACCAAACCTGCGAAACCGGATCGACTTCATATCATCATAGGCCGCACCGTCTATTCATTTCTGCATGGTTCTTGCGAGTATTTGGGGGCCGCAGAAGGAACAGTAAGCGGTATAAGTCTGGCCGGATCGCATTGGAGGGTTCGCCCTCTGTTTGGCCAACAAAAACCGATCATAGTGGCAAGAAAATTCCTGCGGCATGCGACCGAACGCAAAGGCCTGGATGAACTTGTCGCCTTGCTTCAAAAGCCGACTGAGATGCTCGACGCGCCGATTATTTCGGCCGCCGCGCATATGAATGCTCCGGAAATTATTGCGTCCGGCGACATAACGGCAATCGCAGAATTTGTGCGGACATTGTATGCTGCCGGCATTCGTCCTTCCACCGAAAGCGGACATCAATCAGACATCAACCGGCATTTTGCGAAAGCCCTTGAGCTTATCGCGGGAGAAATCACCGCAGGCGTGATGAGTGTACGAAGAAACGTGAAAAATCCTGTTGCCGCTCCTGACAGGCATTTTCAATATGCGCGCCACTTAATCGGGCACATACTGGCTGGAGCGGCAACCAACATAACTTTTGCGGACTTTTATAAAATCAAAACACTTCCGCGCGTCCACTGGGCGTCACCTCCCGCGCGACCGGCACCTGCCGAAGCGGCAACCGAAGTTGTCGCCGGAGTAAACGGAACGCCGGGGCCGCAACATCCCTCGGAAACTCCAAAGTCCGCAGGCTGGCAATACGCACAAGGTGCTTATGCCCATGGTCCCGCTCAACGCCCTGACGGCTGCGAGTACTGATCCTAGAATCAACCTCTAGTTGTTCTGCATACAACTTATCGTTAAAATTGATTCGTCTTCGAATCAAACCAAGGCATTGATTTTATTATGAAAGTAAAATAAACAGCCGAAAGCTTTGTAATAATCCCTAATAAATGGTATATAATTCCCTATGTCAGGCAGTTCTCCTGACGGATGTGGCAGGGTAAGGCCCCTTCTCCATTTCACCGCCAGCAAGACTTGCAAGGGTCTGTCGCGAGACCGGCCTTGAAGAGAGTTTTTATATGCAAGGTATGCCGAGGAAATGGATGAGGAGCGAAGCGTAAGTCTCTTGAAGCCCTGAATTTTTAAGCCGCCCACATTTCGTCATGATGATCTGTTAAAAGTGACACCCTGAACTTCTGAGCGAGAGGAACAAAAAAAATCATGACCGAGAAGCTGGAATTCAAGAAGGGTGATTTTGTCGTCTATCCCGCGCATGGCGTCGGCCGCGTGGAAGGCATCGATACGTTTTCCGTGTCGGGCCAGGATGTGGCCCTCTACTCTATTTCGTTTGAACAGGACCGCATGCGTCTCAAGGTTCCGGTGGCGAAAGCCAAGACCTCGGGTCTGCGCCGCCTGTCGTCGCGCGACCGCATCAAGGAAGCGCTGTCGACCCTGCAGGGCCGCTCGAAGATCCGCCGCGTGATGTGGAGCCGCCGCGCACAGGAATATGAATCGAAGATCAATTCCGGCGATCCGGTATCGATTGCCGAAGTCGTGCGCGATCTGCATCGCGGCAGCGACCAGCCGGAACAGTCCTACAGCGAACGCCAGATTTATCAGGCGGCGCTGGAACGCCTCGCGCGCGAGCTGGCTGCGGTCGAAAAGATCGATCAGCAGAAAGCCACGGCGAAGCTGGAAAACGTCTTGACCAAGGAACGTGAAAAGAAGGCCGCCTGAGGCCCGTCTGAAAAGTTTTATCGCTGTCAATAACTCAAAGGCGGGACCTTAAAAATCCCGCCTTATTTTTTAGAATACATTGATTTTTATGGAGAGAGAAGATGTCGATCGGAACATTTTGTGAAGAATACAGGGAGCACCACTCTTCTTCCCAGTCGAAACCTCTGAGCGAAGCGGAAAGAGGTTGGGAAATGGTGTTATTCCGGCAAATAGAAGAGCGCATGGATCAAAAAAGAGCTGCCGGAACATTACGTATATACGGCGACCCTCATCGCTTCCCCTCGCCCGCCTGATAAGGCTTTGCGACGCGCAAAAACGATCCCGGGAAAATTTCGTATTTTGCCATCAGCCGGTCGAGCGTGCCGTCATTCTGCATTTCCTCCAGCGCCGCATCCAGCATGCTTTGCAACCTCGCATCGCCGAGCGGCAGCACGAAACGGTTCGGAAATACGCGCAGCGGTTTCTCGGGAAATAAGGACTTTATCTTGCCGGGATTGTTTTTGAGAAACTGCGCGGCGGCGTAAGGTTCCAGCAAAGTCGCATCGGCCTTGCCGGTCGTAACATTCATGATCATCTGGCTGGCGTCCGACAGTTGCGGCAACGATGTGATCTTGGCCTTCGGGAAATCCGCCTTGGCGATGATCGAGGCCATATTGCCATCGCCTACCACCAGCGTGAGCGCCGGGTCGTTCAACTGGTCTGGCTCGGTAAATCGCGCATCATCCCCGCGCACATAGGCGTAATAGGGGCTGTAATAAAGCGGGCGGCTGTAGCCGACCTCGCGCGCCTCGG
>JAATFY010000144.1 GCA_015654915.1 Rhodospirillales bacterium | reverse complement strand
GCCGGATTGGCCTTGCCCTGGGTCGCCTTCATCACTTGGCCGACGAAGAAGCCGAACAGCTTGTCCTTGCCGGACCTGTACTCCGCGACCTTGTCCTGGTTGGCGGCAAGAATCTCGTCGATCGATTTCTCGATGGCGCCAGTGTCGGTAACCTGACGCAGGCCTATCTCCTCGACGATCGCTTTCGGCCGGCCGCCGGTTTCCAGCATGGCGGCGAACACATCCTTGGCGATCTTGCCGGAGATCGTGTTGTCGGCGATCAGGTCGATCAGCTCGCCCAGCGCATCGGCCGGGATCGGCGAGGCCTCGATGCCGACGCCCGCCTTGTTGAGCGCGCCGAACAGATCGCTGGTCACCCAGTTGGCGGCGAGCTTGGCGTCGCGGCCCTTGGCGACGGTCTCGAAATAGACGGCGGTTTCCTTCTCGGCGACCAGCACGCGGGCATCGTAGGGCGACAGGCCGAACTCGGCCTCGTAGCGCGCGACGCGGGCATCGGGGAGTTCGGGCATGGTCGCGCGGACCCTCTCGATCCAGGCCTGCTCGATCTCCAGCGGCAGCAGATCGGGATCGGGGAAGTAGCGATAGTCATGCGCTTCTTCCTTCGAGCGCATGGTGCGGGTGACGCCGCGGCCGGAATCGAACAGGCGGGTTTCCTGGTCGATCTTGCCGCCCTCTTCCAGCACCTCGATCTGCCGGCGCGCCTCGTACTCGATGGCCTGGGCGACGAAGCGGATCGAGTTCACGTTCTTGATCTCGCAACGTGTGCCCAAGGCCGCGCCCGGCTTGCGCACCGACACGTTGGCGTCGCAGCGCATGGAGCCTTCTTCCATGTTACCGTCGCAGGTGCCGAGATAGCGCAGGATCGAGCGCAGCTTGCGCAGGTAAGCCGCTGCCTCTTCCGCCGAGCGCATTTCCGGCTCCGACACGATCTCCATCAGCGCGATGCCGGAGCGGTTCAGGTCGACATAGGTCTGGGTCGCATGCTGGTCGTGCAGGCTCTTGCCGGCATCCTGCTCCAGATGCAGCCGCGTGACGCCGATTGTCTTCGTCT
>JAATFY010000235.1 GCA_015654915.1 Rhodospirillales bacterium | reverse complement strand
CGACGCGCGTAGTAAAGACAGGCTTTTTGCCCGACACGATACCGCCGTTATCGGGTCGTATCTATAAATGCCAACGACAACGTTGACATGGAAGTTGCTGTAGCTGCCTAACGTTCGCTTTGCGAACATAGGGTAGTTGCGAAACTAACGCGGTTCGGGGGGCGCCGGGCAACAGAAGTCCCCCCATTTTATTGCATCCTCTCTCCTCTGGCATCTGTGAAACGGCTCGTGTATCGTGATTCAAAATCACGAATGAAAGCGTTTCCATGTCCGAAGATTTACTGCGTTACGACCTGATGATCGAAGCCGCCCTGCGCGACGTCGTGCGCGAGACGCTGTCGACCGTGGCCCAGAACGGGCTGCCGGGCGAGCATCATTTCTACATTACCTTCCTGACCAATTATCCCGGCGTGGAAATTCCGGATTACCTGCGCAAACAGTATCAGGATGAAATGACCATCGTCCTGCAATACCAGTTCTTCGGCCTGAAACTGGAAGACGACAATTTCAGCGTCTCGCTCAGCTTTAATAATGTCAAGGAACGGCTGCGCATCCCCATCGAGGCGATTACGACTTTCGCCGATCCTTCCGTCAATTTCGCGCTGCAATTCCAGTCGGGCCAGGGCGATGAAGAAGGCGAGGAAGGTGACGAGGAGGGTTCCAACCTCGAAAATGCCAACTCCGACAGCCAGGCCGAAAGCGAAAAGAAGAAGGCCAAAGACGACGGCAAAGAAGAAAAACGCGGCGAGGTCATCAGCCTCGATATGTTCCGGAAGAAGTGACCCGCATAGCGGTGTCATCCCGTTGAAAAACGGGATCCAGCGTATTGCGCCGCCGGACCTAGCAGGAAAATTCATTTCCGCATCTTGCGCGGAGAGTCAGTCTGGGTCCCCACTTTCGCGGGGATGACGTTTTTTATCAGGCCGCCCGCCGCATTTTCTTCCGCATCATATCCATCACTTCATGCGGTTTCCATTCCTTCAACAGGCTGATGCTCTTGCCGACTTTCAGCACTTCGGAAATGCGGCGGTCGAGAAACTCCCAGGAAGCGCGGCAATTCGGTGTCTCGTCATCCAGCCAGATCAGTATCGTCGATTTCAATACGCCCGCCAGCAGCATGCGCTTGGTGTAGAAATTGAAATCGGTCGAAGTATCGCCGGCGGTACGCCACATTAAATCCACCGTGCGATAAAGCCGCTTCAACCCCAAAGGCAGATGCAGCGGCATCGCATACCACATCATCATCCGCCGCACGGCTTCGCGGTATGGCGTCAAGGCTTCCAGCCGCGCGCGAACCGCAAAAGTAATTTTGTCGCGCACGCGCATGCGGTCAAAGCCAGGTTCGTCATCGATGCGTTTTTGCATGGCGTCATCCGCCATCTCGCCGAATGAGGCAATCACATCGCGTTCGCCCTGCGGGAATAAAAGATCGGCCTCACCGCGCGTGAACCCCGCCAGTTTGACGCCGCGATCAAAGGAAACTTCGGTCCAGCCATCGAAGGGAATCTGCGCCAGAACCGACAGTAAAATCTTGCGACGCTGCGCATTTCGGCTATCGATTCCGGAGGCGCGGGATGATTTCTTTTTCATATAATTCCTTATACTTCATGAGGTTAACCGATTATACCGACGGGGCACGTCAGAAAGAAACTCTTTCCTCTAACTTATTGATTGTGTTATAGCAGCGCGTCTTGAGTGCTCTGATAGGACGCTCGGAACGGTGGGTTTTACGCCCGATCAACAATTTTTTGCCCCGAGGAGGGATACGTTCGTGCAGGTTCTTGTCCGTGATAACAACGTCGATCAGGCGCTCCGCGCCCTCAAAAAGAAAATGCAACGCGAAGGCATTTTCCGTGAAATGAAATTACGCAAGAACTACGAAAAGCCTTCCGAAAGAAAGGCCCGTGAAAAGGCCGAATCCGTTCGCCGCCAGCGCAAGGTCGAACGCAAGCGCAAAGAGCGCGAAGGCTTCTAACCGCCGGTCGTACGGCGCAGATTCCAGCCATCGGTATATCCGCGCATGCCCGATCTTTCCATCATCCTCCCGTTTCATAACGAAGCCACCGGCGTCCGCGACCTGTTCCAGCGGCTTTATCCGGTTTTGCATAAACTCGAACTCAGCTACGAACTCATCTGCATCGACGACGGCAGCAGCGACGCGACTTTCGCGGCGCTGCGGCATGAACGCGAGATGGACCAGCGCATCAAGCTGGTGCGCATGGCGCGGAATTTTGGCAAGGAAGCTGCCCTCACCTGCGGCCTGCATCTCGCATCCGGCAATGCCGCCATCACGATGGACAGCGATTTGCAGCATCCGCCCGAGGTCATTCCGGAACTCGTCAAAAAATGGCAGGACGGCGTGGAAATGGTCTATGCCATTCGCCGCAACCGCGATACCGACAGCGAAACCCGCCGTTTCTTTTCGCGCGCTTTTTATCTCGTTTTCGAGAAAATCGCCGATATCAAAATGCCGGAAGGCGCAGGCGATTTCTGTTTGCTCGACCGCAAAGTAATCGACGCCGTGAATTCCCTGCCCGAACGCAATCGCTTCATGAAAGGGCTGGTGACATGGGTCGGATTCCGCCGTGATGTCGTACCGTTCGATGTGGCGCCGCGCGCCGGAGGCGCTTCAAGCTGGGATTTCTTCCGTTTGCTGCGCTTTGCCTTCGACGGCCTGTCGTCGTTCAGCACGCTTCCTTTGCGCATCTGGACATGGAGCGGCGCGGCGGTTTCGTTGATCGCCATTGCCTACGGTCTTTACCTGACACTGCATACGGTTATTTATGGCACTGATGTTCCCGGCTACGCGTCCGTCATGGTCGGCATTCTTTTACTCGGCGGCTTGCAGCTTCTCAGCCTCGGCATGATCGGCGAATATCTGGCGCGCGTTTTCACTGAAGTTAAGGCGCGCCCCGTCTATTTCATCGCCGAGCGCATCGGCTTTGGTGAATAATCCGTTTCCGCTTCATACCATTGTCACCAATTTCGGTAATAATTTTTTAAATTTTCATACCGGCGTATTTCCCTTTACGCGATTTTAGTAAAATAATCCCGTCGATACTGGTAGTTTTGCGTGTGCCTGAGTTTACAATCTCACGCCACGGAACTCCATGATCGATACCGTCAGTAAAAAAACGATTCTTCTGGTCGAGGACACCGCCCCTCTCGCGCGTATTTATGAAGAATATCTGCAGCAGGAACATTACCACGTCGTGGTCGCCGAAACGGGTCAGCAGGCCATCGATTTTATTAACAAATCCATGCCCGCAGCCATTGTTCTCGATCTCTTATTACCGGATATGAACGGACTCCAGATTCTGGAACGCGCGCAGGAACTTTATCCGGAACTCCCGGTCATTGTCGTAACTGTTAACAATTCGATTGATGTCGCAGTTAACGCCATGCGCAAAGGTGCTTACGACTTTATCGTGAAACCTTTCCCCTCCTCGCGCCTGACCGTCACGCTGCATAACGCGCTCGAACACAAGGCGCTGATGACCGAAGTCACCGAATGGCGGCAAGTCGTCGGGCAGGACCGGTTCCATAATTTCGTCGGCCAGTCGCCTGCCATGCAGGCGATTTACCGCATCATCGACTGCGTCGCGCCCAGCAAAGGCAACATATTCATTCAGGGCGAGAACGGCACCGGCAAGGAACTGGCGGCGCAGGCCATCCACAACGCCAGCCCGCGGCGGTCGAAGCCTTTCATAGCGATCAATTGCGCGGCCATCCCGCGCGACCTGATGGAAAGCATTCTCTTCGGCCATATCAAGGGCGCGTTCACCGGCGCCGTCAGCGACCAGCCAGGCGCCGCCAAGCTGGCGCAAGGCGGAACGCTGTTTCTGGATGAAATCTGCGATATGCCGCTGGAGCTGCAAACCAAATTACTGCGTTTCGTCCAGACCGGCGAGATCATGCCCGTCGGCGGCAACAAACCGGAATTTGTCGACGTGCGCATTATCGTCGCCACCAACCGCGATCCTGTGGAGGAGGTCAACAGCCGCCGCTTCCGCGAAGACCTTTATTACCGGCTGCATGTCATTCCGATCGAAATGCCCGCCCTGCATGACCGCGAGGACGACGTTCTTCTCCTCGCCAGCCATTTCATGGCGCGTTTCAGCGTCGAGGAGAATAAAAACTTCACCGGCCTGTCACCGGAAGTCATCAGCCTGTTCCGCCGCTACGACTGGCCGGGCAATGTCCGGCAACTGGAAAACGTCATTCGCAACGTCGTGGTCCTTCACAACGGGTCGACCATTACGGAATCCATGCTGCCGCGCGACCTCAAGCGTTTTCTGGAAGACAGCAAACTGCCCGCCGCGAACGAGAATGCCTATGATCTCATGCTCGTCGATTTCAAACCGTCGGAGGCGGTGAAGCCGCTATGGGCAGTCGAAAAAGAAGCCATCATGCGGGCGCTCGATCTGACGCGTCAGGATATTACGCAGGCAGCGGCTATGCTGGAGGTCAGCCCGTCAACGCTCTACCGCAAATTGCAGATGTGGCGGAATGCCGAAGAAAACGAACCGAAGTTAATTATTAGGGCGTGACGATTTTACAAAAGCAGCGACTGTGCTAGTTT
>JAATFY010000157.1 GCA_015654915.1 Rhodospirillales bacterium | reverse complement strand
GGTTTGTGAGGGCGCTGCCGGTAAGGGACTGAACGTCGGTCGACTGCCGCTTGAGGTTCAAGCCGCCGGAAACGCGCTGTGTCATATCAAGAAGATTCTGAACGAAGCGGTTGAGCCGGTCGGCTTCATCCTCGATGCTGGCGAACAGGTCGCGCCGCTGCTTGTCGTCGAACTTGTCCCAGTAATCGCGCAAACTGGTAGTGGCGCCGAGAATGGAAACCAGCGGCGTGCGCAAATCGTGGCTGATGGAGGACAGCAAACTTGACCGCAGGCGCTCGGTCTCCGCATTCAGGCGCGCCTGTGCGATATCGGCGGTCAGTTTGGCGCGCTCGATGGCGATAACCGACTGGCTCGCCATGCTGACGAGGAAATGCTCCTGATCCGATGACAGCGCCTGACCTTCATCCGGACGCACGGCCAGAACGCCTATGGTTTCGTTGCCGCTGCGCAAGGGCAAGCCGTAATAGGCGGCACCCGGTAATGTGTCGGAGCCCAAGCCCGCCGGGCGGCCATGCCGCCATGCCCAATCCATCGCGGCGTTCGAGGCCGTATCCAGCCGCGTGTCGGGCGGTATCGCCGCGCCGATTTCCAGCCTTTCGTTTTGCGGCAGAAACAGGACGACACGGGCTTTCAGGGTTTGCGCCATGTGCTGGACAACGGCTTGCAGGATGTCGTCAAACCGCGCTACGGCGGCGAGTGACTTGTTAAAGTCATACAAGGCCTGCGTGCGCTCGGCGCTGCGCCGCGTGACCTGAATTTGCCGTTGCAGCCGGTTGCCGATCAGGCTGATGGCCAATGCGACGACAAGAAAGAAGGAAAGCGTCAGGAAATCTTCGCGGCGCTGGATGGCCAGCGAATAGCGCGGTTCGGTAAAAAGAAAATCGAAAGCAAAGAAACTGAGAATACTGGCATAGGCCGAGACCCTGAAGCCGCGATCGACGGCGACTAACAGGATGCCGATAAGGTAGATCAGCGACAGAGTAGGCAAATCGGCGATGGCGCTCGTGCCCCATGCGATGGCGCTGGCGATGGCGACGACGATCGTCGCTTCAGCGTAAGCGCGCCACGGAACCCGGGTAAGCCATGATCCGGGTGGTGGCGGAGCATGGTCGTTTTCGGCGGGAGCGCGGCGTTTGGCGTCATCCGTACTCATGACAAGAATATCGAAGCTTCCGCCGCGGTCGAGCACATTGGCGGCGACTGAGGGGCGGGTCAGCCGTGACCAGAACGAGCGCTGCGACTTGCCGATGATAATGACGCTGACATTACGGTCGCGGGCGATGCGCAGGATTTCGCCGCCGATATCCTCGCCGGCCACAGTCATGGATTCGCCGCCAAGGCTTTCCGCCAGATGCAGCGCCTGCGTTATGTTGCGGCGTATCCCTTCGGACAATGCTGCATGGTGATGTGTTTCGATATAGAGCGCGAGCCACGGCGCGTTGCGCCGCTCGGCGCTGCGGCGCGCGGTACGCACCAGCGATACCGCCTGCCCGTCGCCTGCTATGCAGACCATGACGCGGTCGCTGGTCGGCCATGGGCCTGCGATAGCGTGGCTGCGCATGTAATCGGTCATCTGGTCGTCGACACGCTCGGCCGCTTGCCGCAACGCCAGCTCGCGCAGGGCGGTCAGGTTACCCGGCGTGAAAAAACGGCCCATCGCCAGCCGCGCCTGCTCGGGAATATAGACTTTTCCTTCCTTCAGCCGCTGCAGCAATTCTTCCGGCGTCAGGTCGATCAGCTCGATCGAATTGGCTTTCTGGACGATGCTGTCGGGAACCGTCTCGCGCACCGTCACCCCGGTGATGCGGGCGACAATGTCATTCAGGCTTTCGATATGCTGGACGTTAAGCGTGGAGTAGACGTCGATACCGGCATCCAGCAGTTCCTCGACATCCTGATAACGCTTGGGATGGCGCGAGCCCGGGATGTTGGCATGCGCAAGTTCGTCGACCAGCACCAGTTTCGGCGCGCGTTTCAGGATGGCATCCAGATCCATTTCCTGAAAAGCGATACCGCGGTAGTCGATGGTCAGGCGCGGAACCGATTCCATTCCTTCCAACAAAGCATCGGTTTCGCTGCGCTGGTGGGTTTCGACCACGCCGACCACCACATCGATGCCCTCATTTTTACGCGCGCGCGCAGAACGCAGCATGGAATAGGTTTTCCCCACACCGGGCGCTGCGCCGATAAAAATTTTCAACTGGCCGCGGCTGTCGCGCTTGGCTTGCTCCAGCAGCGCGTCGGGAGAAGGGCGGTTGTTGGGATTATCGATCACGGCGACGATTGTGTAAGGGGTGGGGCGAGGCTATCCAGCGCCCGATTCAGTTCAAGCACATTGACGTGGTTTTCGCCGAGGAAACCCAGGGTTCGCGGCTCGGTATTCCGCGCGACAAGGTCGCTGACCTTGGCGACATCCATTTTCCGCGCCTCGGCGATCCGTGCCGCCTGAAAACGCGCGGCGGCGGGGGAGATATTCGGATCAAGTCCGCTGGCCGAACTTGTCACAAGATCGACCGGAATGGCAACCGCGCCGCCCGCTTTTTTCAAATCGGCCACGCGGTCGCCGACAGCCTTTATCAGATCCGCGCTGGTGGGGCCGAGATTGCTGCCGGACGAATTGGCGGCGTCATAGCCGTTGCCTGCCGCCGAAGGGCGTGGATGAAAATAGCCGTTGCCGGTAAAATTCTGGCCGATCAGGGTCGAGCCGATAATCTTTCCTTTTTCCTGAATCAGGCTGCCGTTGGCCTGATGCGGAAACAGGGCTTGCCCGAGATAAAGGGCAGCCATCGGATAACCAAGTCCCGTCACGAACACGAACAGGACGAAAAGGGTCAGGCTGGCGCGTAATTCACGGAACATCGTCACGCTCCCATACAGTAGCTAACCAGCATATCAATCAGTTTGATGCTGATAAAGGGTACGATCACGCCGCCGAGGCCGTAGATCAGCAGATTACGTCGCAGGACGGAACTGGCCGATGCCGGCCTGTATTTCACGCCCGCCAGCGCCAGCGGCACCAGCGCGATCAGGATCAGCGCGTTGAAAATAATAGCCGACAATATGGCGCTTTCAGGGCTGCCGAGATGCATGACGTTCAGCACGCGCATGGCCGGATAAATGCCCATGAACAAAGCGGGGATAATGGCGAAATATTTGGCGACGTCGTTGGCGATGGAAAAGGTCGTCAGGGCGCCGTGGCTCATAAGAAGCTGTTTGCCGATCATGACAATCTCGATCAGCTTGGTCGGGTCGCTGTCGAGGTCGATCATATTGCCCGCCTCGCGCGCCGCCATGGTGCCGGTGTTCATCGCCACGCCGACATCGGCCTGTGCCAAAGCCGGGGCGTCGTTCGAGCCGTCGCCGCACATGGCGATCAGCTTGCCGTTGGCCTGTTCGCGCCGGATAAGCTCGAGTTTCTTCTCCGGCGAGGCTTCGGCCAGAAAATCGTCGACGCCCGCTTCGGCGGCGATGGCAGCGGCCGTCAGCGGATTGTCGCCGGTAATCATTACGGTGCGGATGCCCATGCGGCGCAACGTCATGAAACGCTCATGGATGCCGGGCTTAATAATGTCCTTCAAATGGACGACGCCCAGAACATGCTTGTTGCGCGCGACGAGAAGCGGCGTGCCGCCGGTTTTGGCGACGCGTTCGATGGCGCGCATAATTTCCGTGCTGCCGCTGCTCCCGCTGAGAAAAAGAATGGCGTCCGGCGCGCCTTTACGGATGGAGACATCGTTGTAATCCACGCCGCTCATGCGCGTGTGGGCGCTGAAGGGAACGAAAGACATGTCCGGCTTGCGCCGTCCGGCGGCATTCCATCTGAATTTCTCCTCGGCGAGGCGGACGATGGATTTACCTTCGGGCGTATCGTCGGTCAGCGAGGACAGCATCGCGGCTTCGGCCAGAATTTCCTCGGTGGCGCCTTCCACCGGAATGAATTCGCTGGCCATGCGGTTGCCGAGGGTGATGGTGCCGGTTTTGTCGAGCAGCAGAACGTCGATATCGCCCGCGGCTTCGACCGCGCGGCCCGATTTGGCGATGACGTTGAACGTCACCAGCCGGTCCATGCCGGCGATGCCGATGGCGGACAACAGGCCACAGATGGTGGTGGGGATCAACGTGATAAGAAGAGCGCTCAGGTAGAACACTGGCACCATTTTGCCGGAATATGCGGCAAGGCCTTGCAGCGTCACGCAGACGATCAGGAAAATCAGGGTGAGCCCCACCAGAAAAATGTTCAGGGCAATCTCGTTTGGCGTCTTCTGTCGCTTGGCGCCTTCGACAAGACCTATCATGCGGTCGAGGCAGGATTCGCCCGGGGTGCCATGAATCTCGATCACGGTGCGGTCGGAACCGACGCGGGTGCCTCCGGTAACAGCCGAACGGTCACCGCCGGATTCGCGGATGACAGGCGCGGATTCGCCGGTAATGGAAGATTCATCGACCGTCGCGATACCTTTCACCACATCGCCATCGCCCGCAATAATATCGCCTGTTTCGGCCAGGATCAGATCGCCGCGCCGCAATTCCGTCGCCGAGACCAGCGTAAATTCGGTCGCGTTTATATGGGGGAGTTTTTTGGCGGTCGTATGGGTTTTAGTCTGCCGCAAACTGTCGGCCTGTGCCTTGCCGCGGCCTTCGGCCACCGCTTCGGCGAAATTGCCGAACAGAACCGTGAACCACAGCCACAGCGCGATTTGCAAACTTAAAAGAAATGGCTTGCCGAGGACGCCATCGCGAATGGTTATGAGACTGTCAACCGCGCTGGTGACGACCACCGTGAACATCACCGGATTCAGGATCAGTTTTTCCGGATTGAGCTTGAGCACGGCGTTTATGGCCGCTTCCCGCATCAGGGCCGGTTCGAAAAGCGCCATTCGTTTTGAAGGTATTTTGGTCATGTCAGGGCAGAACCCCGCTGAAGGTTGATAGATGCTCGGCAATGGGCCCCAGCGCCAGCGCAGGGAAATAGGTCAGGCCGCCGAACATGACGATGACGGCGGTCAGAAGAACGACAAACATCAGCCCATGCGTCGGCAGCGTGCCGTTTGAGACCGGCGTAATTTTCTTGGCTGAGAGGGAGCCTGCAATCGCCAGAACCGGAATGATGACGCCAAAGCGCCCGATCAGCATGACAATGCCGAGCATGATATTCTGGAAAACGGTGTTACCGTTAAATCCGGCGAAGGCCGAGCCGTTATTTGCCGCCGCCGATGCATAGGCATATATCGCCTGCGTCAATCCATGCGGCCCTGCGGCGGTAATAGATGTAGCCCCTGCAGGCGAAAGCAACGCCACGACGCCGAAGCCGAGCACGCACACCGGATAAAGCAGTTGGGCAAGAACGGCCAGCTTGATCTCATGGGCTTCGATTTTCTTGCCGAGATATTCCGGCGTGCGCCCCACCATAAGGCCCGCGATGAAAACGGTGATGAGAACGTAAATCAGGATACCATAGAGGCCGCAGCCGACGCCGCCATAGATAACTTCGCCGACCAGCATGTTGAACAGTGGCACCAGCCCGCCAAGCGGCGTGAAGCTGTCATGCATGGCGTTGACGGAACCGTTCGACGTGGCGGATGTTAGCGTCGCCCACAGTGCCGAATTGAAAATCCCGAAACGGACTTCCTTGCCTTCCATATTGCCGCCGGAATTGACGTCGGTAATATTCGGATCGATGCCCATGGCAGTAAAGGCCGGATTGCCATTGGCTTCGGAATAATAACAAAGCGCGAACAGGATCAGGAACAGGATCGTCATGCTGGCGAGGAGGGCCCAAGCTTGCCGTTTGTCGCCGACCATTTTTCCGAAAGCCATGACCAGCGCTGCCGCCAGCAAAACGAGGCTGATCAATTGGAAGAAATTACTGAGCGGCGTCGGGTTTTCATAGGGATGGGCGGCATTGGCGTTGAAATAGCCGCCGCCGTTCGAGCCCAGCATCTTGATCGCAATCTGGCTGGCGACAGGCCCTTGTGCAATGGTCTGCGACGCGCCTTCGATAGTGGTTGCCTGAACATAAGGCTGCATGTTGTCCGGCACGCCCTGCCATACAAGGAAAACCGCGAACAGAAGCGCCAGTGGCAGCAGCACATAAAATACCGCGCGCGTGACATCGACATAGAAATTGCCGATCCCTCTTTTCTCGCGCTGGGTGAAACCGCGTATGACGGCGACGGCGACGGCAAGGCCGGTGGCGGCGGCTAGAAAATTCTGCACGGTGAGGCCCAGCATCTGGCTGAAATAACTCAGCGTCGTCTCGCCGCCATAGGATTGCCAGTCGGTGTTCGTCATAAAACTGACGGCGACATTGAAGGCGAGATCGACGGAAAGCCCGGGCAGATGCTGCGGATTCCACGGCATCATTTCCTGATACATGAGAAGGAGAAACAGAATGCCAGCGCCAAGGAAATTGAAAATAAGAAGCGCGCCCGCATATTCCGTCCAGCTTTGCTGCGCGGCGGCGCGTAATCCCGCCATGCGGTAAATAAAACCTTCGACGGGATCGAGGATTTTGCCCGGCCATGTCGCCTCGCCGCTGAAAACCCGCGCCATGTAAGCGCCGAGCGGCAGCATCAACAGAATCGTGACGGCGATAAACGCGGTAAACTGGAGCAACGCGTTGAGGTTCATGATCCGCTCAGAACTTCTCGGGATAGATCAGGGCGTAGATCAGGTAGAAGCCGAGGCCGAGGGCCATCACCCCACCCAGATAGAGATCGAACACCATGCGGAAGCTCCGGCAGTTTGTGAGGGAATAAGTGTTAAGATCGGTCTTTACGCATGGCATTGTGGCTGAATCGCGGTTCAGGCGCAACCGAAGTCGGAGATTGTCCCGCTCGCCCGTTCCGCGTCCTTGCTCCGAAATACGGCAGCATGCTAAGGGTGTTATCCCTCCTTTCTGCCATCCGACTTTAATTATGGCTTTCCTTCAGAGACTGCAACGCGCGGCGAATGACTTTCGCCCCAAAGCGCCGCCGCGCGCCGTGCCATTCGTTACGCTTGCGCAAAAGCATCAGCGTGCCTTCAAAAGCGTTGTGATCGGGCTGTTGATTTTGGTCATTGTCATGATGGGCACCCTCTTATGGTTCATGCATGGCAATAAAACCGGCACGCCGGTCGCGGCAGTTGCGACGCCGCCGGTCAAGATCATCGTCAAACTGGAACATGACAATTCGCATACGCTTATACCTGTCTCACCGCCCGCATCTCCTCCGCCACCGCTTGTCACGTCCGATAACAGTGCCGATATCGTTCTGCCTGCGGAAAGTCTGGCGTCAGCCGAACCGCCTTCGCCGGAAGATCTGGCGCCGGTACCGGACGGCGATCCTGCCGTGGCGGTTGTCGCGGAGAAAATCAATGACTTGCCAGTCATCACCAATGTTTCGCATGAGAATCCGATTGCGCATTCCGTCGTCTTTCATCACGTTCCCGCCCTGACGGAAGAGCAACTTCTCAACGACGCCCATCTGCTTCTCGAGTCCGGTGAAGATCAAGCGGCGCTCGGGCTTTACAATCGCGTGCTGGCGCACGACAAAAACAGTCCCGCCGCCTTGGCGGGAAAAATGTACAGCCTGCAACGTACCGGCCAATACGAAGACGCGATCGAAGTCGGCCATCGGCTGCTGCAGATCGATCCGGAAAACGCCGATGCGCACGCCAACCTGGTGACGGCTCTCGGCCAATCCCAGTTGCCCGCCGCCATGACCGAATTGCAGCATATCGTCGAGACTAATCCCAATGACGCGCACGCCCGCGCGGCGCTGGCGAGATTATTGGTGCGCCGCGGCTATTTCGAACAGGCGTTCGCGCAACTCAGCCGTGCCGCGAAGCTCGCACCGGACAATATTTTCTTCCGGCTCGATCTCGCCATTCTTTATGACCGCGCCAATCACACGGCGGATGCGATCAATCTTTACCGGCAGGTCATACGCGCCGTCGCCGATCAGGACGAGCCGCAGCGCCTGCCGCTGTCGCCGGTCGCCATCCGCCAGCGCGTCGAATATCTGGAAGCAATGCTGACGACACCGGAACGTTAACGCATTCCTTCGACGATATTTCCGGTTGCTGTCTGGTATGTCTGATAGGGCCGCAGCGTGATTTCCTGCGGCACGGCGCTCACCGGATTGGCCAGACCGATGCGGACTTCGTTGGGCTGCACATCGATCACGCGCAAATCGGGCCGGACGCTGTCGGGACCCCAGCGTTGCCCGTCAAGCCAGAGAGCCCATTCCCCGGGCCCATAATACATAACGGCCCCCAGATGGATGCCCGAACCGCGAGCATGCATTGGTTTTATTTTTTCCGCGAGGATATCGATTTTTTTTGTCTCATCCTTTGTGAAAAAAAGCGACGTCGAAGGAACGGTGGCCGGTTCGGCGGCCAGCGCGGAGAAGGAAACGAGGACGGCGGAAAGCAGGACAAGAAATCTCATGGCACACCCGCCATGTCTTTCGTCGTACCATTCGAAAGCCATTCGAGCGTCGCGGTAAAGCGCAGGTTGTAGGCGTCGAGAGGCGCGTCTTCCTTGCCGCTGCGTTCCAGCGATACTTGCTGCACCCGCAACCGCCCGGGCAAAAGACGGCGCATGCCTTCGACAAAATTATACATATATATGTCCGATGGCACATCGCCGCCTACGGTAATAGTGCTGACGGCAAGTTCCTGCGGCGTCCCTTCGGGACCGCTTATGGTGGTTTTTTGCTCGGGCGATAGGGTGTAGGTGAAATGGCCGACGAGCGCTTCGTCCGCCGCATGTTCCAAAATCGTTGCCACCCGCAACCGGTCGACGGGGGCAAGGAATTGCTCGGCTTCGACGGCGCTCATATTGCTTTCCGGTCCCTGAACAGTGGCAAAGTCACCTTCCATCTGATGCAAAGCCTGCTGCGCCTGCATGCGTTCAGCTTTGACCTGCGAAAGGTTTTGTATCGCTTCGTCGGTCAACATACGGAGGAACGGCGGGCTCGCGACGGTTAGGACAAAAGCAAAAGCCAGAAGCCCGAGCCAGTAACGGTGCGGCCATAGATGACGCAGATCGGGGCGTTTCATGGCGCCGCCCTCCGGATCGTCAGTTCCGCCGTCGTATCGGCTGCGGCATTTTCGGGCGCGCTGTTGGACAGGGTTTCCTGCGGCAAAGCGGGGAAGGGGTAGCGCGTCAGGCGCACATTATAATCCGGCATCGCCTGCGCTGCATTTTGCGCCACCTGCTGGAAATGCGCGACGGTGGTTTCGCGGTCGGCAAGCGAAGCATTGTTGGTCAGGCGAAGCTGGGCCTGCATAACTTCGTCGCCCGTCTTGCCGTTGTCATTTTGCCAGTCGAGTTTTACCAGCCGCGCATTTTCGCCCAAACCGCGATTGAGCGCTTCAAACGCCGCCCACGGCATCGGCATGGGCGATGCGAACAGGTGTTTACGTTCCAGCGCCTGCCGCAGACGGGCCACGGATTCACCGGCCGGATCGGCAGTCCGCATATCCGCCAGTTTTTTATGCAACTCTGCAAGTTGCGCGGTTTCTTTCTGGTTTCGGACCAGCGCCGCCAATAAATCGCCAGCCTGCAAAGCGGTTGCGCCGAGCGCGAACAGCAACGCTGCCATGGCCACGCGCATGCCCCAGCGGCGTATCGTTTCCGTTTGCCGCGCCATTTTCATATCCGGCAACATCAATGTCAGACGCGGTTTGCGTTTTTGCGCCAGCCAGCCGGCATAAAGCAGGTCGCCGTAAGAATTATCGGCGTTCGGCAGGAAAGGTAGATGCAGATGCCGCGCGGCTTTGTAAGGCGACAACAAAGTTACCGAATGAACCGGCAAGGTAATTTTTTCCAGCGCGTCATGCAGCGTATCCGGCATCAAAAGCATGGTGCGGAGTTGGCCGCTGTCACTTAATCCCAGACGGCCGAGATAACCGAGACTGGCCTTAATATCGCGGGAGACAGCCTCGGCGATTTCCTGCGGCGCGGCTTGCGGCGGCAGCGGCGGGGTAAGGCGGGTAAAAACAAGCTCGCCTTTATGCGTTACGATCTGGCGAAACCCTCCGGTGCGCTGGCGGCTCAGGATCAGCGCCCATCCCGTTGCCGCGTCCGGCAGCAAACGCATCGCCATATCGGCGCATTCGACCGGTAAAAGGCAGATATGCGGCGTGCGGGGCTTCAGCCGCTCGAGCCAGTCGAAAACCGGCGCGTTCTCGTGCAATCCCGTCATCAGCAGATGCGTACGCGCCGCGTTCAAGGTAAAACTTGCGGTGAGGCGTGCTTGCGGAAACGCCTGTTGTAACCGCCGCCGGATCAGGCGCGGGCGGTCGAGCGGGCTGAGGCGCGGGATATCCTCGCGCCGGAAATCCTGCGCCAGCATATCGGCAAAAAGCGTGACGGGAATGTCGGGATGCCGCGCCAGAGCGGCCAGCGCCGAAGCCGCGCCTTTTTCATCTGCATTCGGAACGAAGAAAGGTTCCGGCGCGCCTGTCACGCGATAGGGCACGAAAAGAACCCCATCGTCACCGACCATGAGGATGAAACGCGGACGCAATGCTGATTTCGAATGCAGCATGAAGGGAACGGGGGCTGGGTCGTCGAAACAAAGAGGGGTCTCCATTGTCCGCCAGAGTACAGGGGTAGGCAAGCCCCCGTTTTCCCGTTAATTCGCCTTATCCGGCAGCAGATCCCACACCAGCTTGAAAAGCGCCCGCATCGAATCGGCGATCTTTTCGTTGCGGATGATGACGCCGCCGACCGGCTGGCTCGGCGAATAGAGCATCACATTGTCGGCGTAAATCTGCGTTTCGATCCGAAACTGCCAACTGTCGTCGGGCAGATATTTAACGGAGCGCAACGCTTTTTCGTCGTTGCTCCATTCCCGCACGCCGACCGAGCTTTGCGGCGCGATGGCTTTATACCGGATGCCGCTTCGTACGCGCTTATTGATATAGTTTTTCTGCATGTCGGGAAACAGGCGGATGGAATCCGCCCCCGACGAAAAACCCAAGACTTCCTTTTTCAATTCCGTTGCGAATTTCGCCTGCAGCAGAATATCGTTATGCACCTGCCGGAATCCGGCCCCGCCTTCGAAATAGAGAATTTCCATTTCTTTTTTTTCGCCGCCGATTTTCGCCAGCATCGGAACGACCTGTTCCAGATCCTCGACCAACTGCTTTTGCCGGAAGAGAACCGCTTCGGGCGCTTCGGCGAAAAACCGCAACCGGCGGCCGACTTTGACCTGATTGAGAAAACCGCGTTGCAGCAATCGCCGGACGGTAAGATCAACCGTGCTGCGCATAATCCGCGTTTCCTTGGCAATTTCATAAATGAACAGGCCGTCCCTGTGGCGCAGGCAGGCCAGATAGATCCGGCTCTCGCGGTCTTTCAACCCCATGCGCTTCAATAACGCTATGATATCTTTATGCATTTTCCATCCTAGAGCCAAATATAACATAAAAAATGTCATTTTGTGCAATTAAAAACATAAAATTAATATGAAGTCCGACTTAACCCGATTTGACCAAATAATTTAAACGCAGGGAGAACATTATGAATATACGAT
>JAATFY010000101.1 GCA_015654915.1 Rhodospirillales bacterium | reverse complement strand
TTTGCATTGTGCCCAGTTGGTTTTTTGTCGACAGAAACCTAATGGGATGCACGCTTGCGCGGGCATGACGTCATATGTTAACGCCGGAAACTACAGGCTAGGACAGGGAATGCAAGGGGTTGCGCACCGTTATTGACGCTAAACGCCGATTCCGCCTAGGTTTCGGTATAGTTTGCGTTATTCCAAGGGAGTTATTTGATGCTCGTCGCCGAAACATTGCCCGTGGAGATGTATACCAGCCCCATGGTTTTCGCAGGGCTGCAGCATGCCGTTTTCGGGAAATCGTGGCTGCCTATCGGGCATGCGAGCCAGATGCCGAAGCCCGGCAATTATGTCGCAATGAATATGGCCGGTTTTCCTGTACTCGCGGTCAGGGGCAAGGACAATATAATTCGCGCCTTCCGGAATGCCTGCAGCCATCTTGGCGCGCCGCTGAGGGATGAAGGCGCCGGAACATTTTCCGATGGCGCCAGGATGGCATGCCAATATCATCGTTGGGAATTTGACAGCCAGACCGGAAAACTCGGAAGCGCGACCGGCTTCGGAAGTTCGGAGCCTGTCGATCCAGAGGACTACCCGTGTCTGACGATAAAGAAATTCGACAGACTTCAGTTCGCGCTTCCGCAACTGAAATGCGAGACATGGCGCGGCGTGGTCTTCGTCAATATGGACCCGAGCGATAACGTCGTGCCGCTCATGGACTATATCGCGCCGCTCGAGGCGCGGATGAAGCATATCCCTATGGATCAATATACCGTCCGCAAGACGGCGTCGCACGATATCGATTGCAATGCCTTGGTGTATCTCGCCAACTATGGGGAAGGTGCCCATATCCCTTCGATCCATCCCGAGTTGGCTGAGATGATTGTTGCGGAAGAATATAAGGTCGAGGTAGTTCACCCCATTGCTTTCCACACGGCTCCGCCGCGCCCTAACCAGCCCGTAAACGGCGTGTGGGCTTATATGTACCCCAATATGGGCGTGAATGAATATGCCGGCGACGGCGTGATGATCGAGATCATGAATCCCGTCACGCCGACCAAGACCCGCCTCAATTACATCTACCTGTTCGCGGAAGGAACGCCGCAGGCGATGGTGGATGAGATCGTCGCTGCTTCCTATAACACCACGATGCAGGATAAGCGCATCTGCGAAGGCGTGCAGGCCACCTACAATGCCCCTAATATAAACGGCCTGGGCTTCAGGCAGGGCGTTTCCTCACCCCGGCACGAGCGCAGCCCAATGCGCATCTATAACGAAGTGCTGCAGGCGTTGCGGTGGGGATAGGCTATCCCGCTACGAAATAATCCGTTTGACGCCGTAAAAACGCTGCCCTACCTTTTGCCCCGAAGCACGAAAACAGGTGCTTTGGGGCTTAATAACCTCTCGCAAACGGCTTTGCATCAGCCGTGATGATGCTGTCCCCGATCTTAGGATCGGAGGGCAGCGTTATGTCCAAGGCGTAAGCCCAAAGGCGCTGCGCCGTTTTGCGACGGTTATTAACCTCCGGTCACCAGACGGAGGACATATGACAAGCCGCAATATCGCCCAGCTAAAAGCCGACCGTCAGACACTGATCGACGTGCTTGCCAGCGTGACGCGGCATCTGGAGGACAAACAAAACCCAACGCCCGAAGAAGCCGAACTGCTCGCCACCGTCCGCACGACCCTGATCTACGCCGGAGCCAAGCCATGAGCCGCGCATTCGCCGCCGCCTACGGTCTGACACTCCTCAGCGGGTTTGTGATGGGGTTATTGGTGGGGTGGGCGGTTTGGGGGTGATTGAGAAAGATTACTAGAGGATTAGGAATGCAAGGAATTCATAGCGTTGACTGAATTTGTATATCTTTTTTATGGAAAAAAGGCCTTGTTTTAGGATTGTCTCACAATGCATTTTATTGCCATAGATGGACTAGGTGCGCTAAAAAGCAACGAATTGCACCTCCCCCTAAAAATAGGGAAGGGAGGCATTACTGAAAGGACAATAAGTGCCAGGTGAAAAAATGAGTGATCCGTCGGAAATTGAAACCAAAGTTGATGCGCTCGCACAAGAGTTAAACGCTGATATCGTAGTCTATTTCGGCGACGTGACTCGTGCAGAAAGCAATTATTTAATTCAGCAGGCTAATAAAAGAAAATTACGCAAAAATATTTTATTGCTCTTAATGACATTGGGAGGCGACCCTAACGCCGCATATCGTATCGCAAGATGTTTTCAAACTGTCTATAATACTGTCAAAAAAGATAAAGTAAAAGCTGACGGAGAAACAAATGGTGAATTTACTGTTTTAATTGATGGCGTATGTAAAAGCGCCGGAACGATAATGTGTATAGGGGCTGATAAGCTGTTAATGTCTCCTCATGCGGAACTAGGCCCCATTGATGTGCAATTAAGGAAACAAGATGAGGTCGGCGAAAGAACATCTGGTCTTACGCCTATTCAGGCTGTTCAATTTCTGGAAACACAGTCAACAGTGCTTTTTAAACGCCATTTTAAATCTCTTAGATTTTCTGATGATCTTGGTTTTTCAACAAAAATGGCAGCTCATATAGCGGCCGATATGACTGTAGGTCTTTTGAGGCCAATTTATGAGCAAATTGATCCGCTTAGATTGGCCGAAGTTGATCGTTCCTTAAGGATAGGTAAGGAGTATGGAGAGAGGCTACAGCATGATAATTTAAAAGATGAAGCAATAAACAAATTAGTGGTTGGTTACCCTTCGCATGGGTTTGTTATTGATAAGGCTGAAGCTGCTACCATTTTTAAGAGCGTAGGAGAGCCAACAGAGGCTATGCAGGAAATATGTAATTTTTTCAAAGGGATAGCTCATGTAACCATTGACAAAGACGATAGTTTTGTGTATTATTGGTCGTCTGAACCTAAAGGGGAGGAGTAGCCATGGGTGCAACTAAAACTATGGATAAACTTTATTCTCTCTTAGAGAGGAATAATGTGAGGCATGGACGCATTTATGATCCGGATGCCACGAAGCGGCCTATTGCAAAACCAGACAAGATTGTTACAAAACCAAATACAACCGTTCCATGCGAAGAAGATCAGGGAAAATTACCTGAAAATGCATAATTGATAGACATTAAGTTGGTTTGCATATTTTTTAGCCAACTGCTAGTTTCCCCGCATGCTCGATTTTGCAAAACAACCACAAGACATTGGCGCGTTTCCGCGCCTGAAACCCGTTCAGGTCGGTCCGATCACGATTGAAAACCCCGTGATCCTCGCGCCGATGTCGGGCGTCACCGACATGCCGTTCCGCCGCCTTGTGAAGAAGCACGGCGCGAGCCTCGTGGTTTCCGAGATGATCGCCAGTCAGGCCATGGTGCGCGAATGCCGCAAGACCATGCAGATGATCCAGCGCTCGGAGGGCGAATACCCGATGGCGGTGCAGCTTGCGGGCTGCGAGCCCGAGGTGATGGGCGAGGCGGCCAAGCTGAACGAGGATCGCGGTGCGCATATCATCGACATCAATTTCGGCTGCCCGGTCAAGAAAGTCGTCAACGGCCATGCGGGCTCGTCGCTGATGCGCGACGAAGTTGCCGCCGCGAAGATTCTGGAAGCCACCGTCAAAGCCGTGAAAATCCCCGTGACGCTGAAAATGCGCATGGGCTGGAACCATGAAAACCTGAACGCGCCGCGCCTCGCCAAAATCGCCGAGGAATGCGGCATCAAGATGGTGACGGTGCATGGCCGCACGCGCTGCCAGTTTTACGAAGGGCAGGCGGATTGGGGCTTTATCCGCAAGGTGAAAGAAGCCGTGAAAATTCCCGTCATCGCCAACGGCGATATCAACAGTTTCGAGGATGTCATCCGTGCGCTCGAAATGTCGGGCGCGGACGGCGTGATGATCGGGCGTGGCGCCTACGGCAAGCCATGGTTCATTCAGCAGGTGATCGACTTCCTGCGCACCGGCACTATTCCGGCGACGCCTTCGCTGCGGCATCAGTTGGACGTTATCATCGAGCATCTGGAATCCATGCTGTCGCATTACGGCGCGCATGCAGGCCTGCGCATCGCGCGGAAACATATCGGCTGGTACAGCAAGGGCCTGCCGCAATCCGGCGAGTTCCGCGCCGCCGTGAATAATGTCGACGAGATTTCCAAAGTCCGCAGCCTGATCGACGGTTTTTTCCAGCCGTTGTTGGAGAGGGCGTGAGTAGTTTTATTCTTTTGCGTCATTCCGGACGCCCTGACTTGTCCGCCGAAGCCCATGGGGCGAAGGCGGAAAGGGCGATCCGGAATCCATGGCGCGTTCTATCGTCAAGACCAGCTCATGGATTCCGGGTTCTGCCGCTACGCGGCAGCCCCGGAATGACGTTCTCTCTCGCAAGGGGAGGGTAGTCATGTTGAAAGAACTGCCTTCAATGCCCAAACAATCTCTAACTATAAAACAATCCTCCGGCCTTGCCGCCACGGTCGAACGGCATTTGCGCGATTACTTCGCCGCGCATGAGCGCGATTTGCCCGCGTCGGGTCTCTATGACCGCGTGTTGCAGGAAATCGAGCGGCCCTTGCTGGCGATCACCCTTGATGAATGCCGCGGCAACCAGCTGCGCGCGGCCGCACTTCTGGGCCTCAACCGCAACACGTTGCGCAAGAAAATCCGCGAACTCGGATTGCCGTCGGGCCGCAAGGTCCGCCGCAACGGAGGAGGGGCATGAGCCGGATTTCCTCCTTCGGGCGTTACATGTCCGTCTGGGCGACGCGCGTGCGTTTGCGGCACAAACTGGTTATCGCGCTGGTCATGGCGTCGGTGGCCTCCGGCATCGCGACTTACGCGGCGCTGACGCGTTCGCCTTTCTTCAGCAGCGACCCGACCACGGTCATGATCCTGTCGCTGCTCGATCTCGGTTTCCTCGTGACGCTCGGCACGATCGTCGCGCAGCGCAGTTTCTCCATTTGGATGAAGCGCCGCCGCAATCAGGCCGGATCGCGTCTGCATTTGCGCCTTATCAGCATCTTCACACTTTTGTCGGTGGCACCCGCCTTGCAGGTCGCGCTCTGCGCTACCGTTTTCTTTTATTTCGGCGTGGAAGCGTGGTTTTCCAGCCACGTACGGACGTCCCTGAATGAATCGCTTGAAGTGGCGCAGGCATATCTGGAAGAGCACAAGCAGGTGCTCCGCGCCGATGCCCTCGCCATGGCTAACGACCTCAACCGGCAGGCCAGCGTCCTGTCCGAAGACCCCGTGCGTTTCGCGCAGATTGTTTCGGGACAGGCGTATCTGCGCAATTTGACGGAAGTGATCGTGTTCGACGGCTCCGGAAAAATTCTGGCGCGTTCCGGCCTGACCTTCGCGCTGACTTTCGAGCCCATCACGGATGAGATGCGTCAGCATGCATCGCAGGGCGACGTTGTCATGCTCGTCAGCGACAACGACGACCGCGTGCGCGCGCTTTTGCGTCTGGATAATTTCGTCGATACCTATCTGTTCGTCGGACGACCGGTCGAACCCAAAGTCCTTGCGCACATGGCGACAACGCAAAAAGCCGTCAGCGAATACCGGCAACTCGAAGGCAAGCGCTTCGGGCTGCAGGTCACGATCTCGCTCATCTTCATCGTCGTGGCGCTGCTGCTGCTGCTCGCCGCCGTATGGTTCAGCCTCAATTTCGCGACCCGCCTTGTGCGGCCCATCAGCGAGCTTATCGGCGCCACCGAAAGGGTCAGCGCGGGCGACTTGACCGCGCGCGTGGGCGAGGCGGATAAACCGAGCGAGGACGAGCTTGATATGCTCGGCCACGCCTTCAACCGCATGACCAACCAGCTTGAAAACCAGCGCGGCGAGTTGATCGAAGCCAACCGGCAGCTCGATTTTCGCCGCCGCTTTACCGAGGCGGTTTTGTCCGGCGTATCGGCGGGCATCATCGGCCTTGATCCGCAATTCAAGATTAATCTGATGAACGCCTCGGCGGCCCTGTTCTTCGGCGTCGAGCGTCCGGAAACCATGAACGGCCAGCCGATGTCGGCACTATCCTCCGAAATTCAGGCGGTGCTGGATATTATGCCGCGCGGCTCGCGCTTCAGCGACGGTCAGGTCGAAATCAGGCATGCGGGACGTCCGGCGCGAACTCTTTTAGTGCGGGTATCGTCGGAATTCGTCGGCACTGAAGTACGCGGCTATGTCGTGACGTTCGACGACGTGTCCGATCTTCTGTCGGCGCAGCGTACCGCCGCATGGGCCGACGTGGCGCGGCGTATCGCCCATGAAATCAAGAATCCGCTGACGCCGATCCAGCTATCCGCCGAACGGCTGCGCCGGAAATACGCCAAGGAAATCCAGACCGACCCCGAAGTTTTCCTCAACTGCACCGATACGATCATGCGCCATGTCGAGGATATCGGCCGCATGGTGGATGAATTCTCGGCTTTCGCGCGCATGCCCGCGCCGGTCATGAAAGAGCATGAGCTTAAAGAGCTCTGCCGCCAGACGGTGTTCCTGCAAGCCAACAGCCGCGGCGATATCCGCTACACCCAAAACTATCCTGCCGAAGCACTCACCGCCGAATGCGATGGCAGGCAGATCGCGCAGGCGCTCACCAATCTTCTCAAGAACGCCGCCGAAGCCATTGACGCGCGGACGTTGCCGTTCAACGGCGCGTTACTGCAGGGTGAAATCAAACTGAATCTAAGCGAAACAAAAACCCGCATCGCTTTATCCGTGGAAGACAACGGCAAAGGCCTGCCGGTCGAGGAACGCCACAATCTGACCGAGCCCTATGTGACGACGCGCATCAAGGGAACCGGTTTGGGCCTTGCTATCGTCAAGAAAATCATGGAAGACCATCATGGTGAATTGATCCTGGCCGACAGGCCGGGGGGCGGGGCCGTCGTCAGCCTGATCTGGCCGCGCCAGCAGCCGGGGGACAATGTTTTGGCGAACCCCGGAGAATCTGCTAATGATGGAGAAGCGCCTCTGATTCCCGAAAACAAGGCGCGGCTGGCTTGATACCCCCGATACGATAAAGGATATGCATATCCATGGCGGCAGCGATTAAAGATAAAAATTTGACCAACGATATCCTTGTCGTCGATGACGAAGCCGATATCCGTCTTCTGATCAAAGGCATCCTGAACGACGAAGGCCTGATGGTGCGCGAAGCCGGCAACGCCGACGAAACGCTGAAAGCCATCGCGCTCCGCAGACCCAATCTTGTCATCCTCGACATTTGGCTGAACAACAGCACGATGGACGGCATGCAAATCCTGCAGCATCTGCGCAAGGAATTTCCGGATATGCCGGTGATTATGATCAGCGGCCACGGCAATATCGAAACCGCCGTCGCCGCTATCAAGATCGGCGCTTACGATTTCATCGAAAAACCCTTCAAGACCGACCGTTTGATCCTGCAGGTGCAGCATGCCCTCGATGCCGCGCGGCTGCGGCGCGAAAATCAGGAATTGAAGGGCCGTGTCGGCGCCGATCCCGAACTTATCGGCAAGTCGCCCGCCATCAATCAGGTCCGCCAGATCATCGAGCGCGTAGCGCCGACCGGCAGCCGCGTCATGATCACCGGTCCTTCGGGCGTGGGCAAGGAAATCGTCGCCCGCGTCCTGCACAAGAATTCCCGCCGCGCGAACAATGCGTTCGTCGTTATCAATTGCGCCACCATGCAGCCCGATTTGCTGGAGGTCGAATTGTTCGGCACCGAGAACGGCGTCAATGGCGGCGGCCGCAAGGTCGGCATGTTCGAGCAGGCCCACGGCGGCACGCTCTATCTGGACGAAATCGGCGACATGCCGGCGGAAACGCAGGGCAAGATCGTCCGCGTGCTTCAGGAACAGGTTTTCTCGCGCGTCGGCGGCAGCACGCGCGTCGAAGTCGATGTCCGCGTCATAGCCTCTTCCAGCACCGATTTGCAGGCCGAAATCCAGACCGGCCGCATCCGGCAGGATTTGTATTACCGCCTCAGCGTGGTGCCGATCAAAATCCCGGCGCTTAGTGAGCGCCGCGAGGATATCCCGCTGCTGGCCGAGCATTTCATGGCCCGCGCCGCCGAAGCCTCGGGCATACCCGTGCGCGTGCTGGGCGACGACGCCATGGCGGCGCTGCAGGCCTATGCATGGCCCGGCAACGTCCGGCAGTTACGCAACGCGATGGAATGGGTGCTGATCATGGCCTCCGGCGAGGCCTCCGATTCCGTCCGCGCCGATATGCTGCCGCCCGAAATCACCTCCTCGACGCCCAGCGTTCTGCGCTGGGAGAAGGGCGGGGAGATCATGGGATTGCCCCTGCGCGACGCCCGCGAGATGTTCGAGCGCGAATACCTGCTGGCGCAGGTCACGCGCTTCGGCGGCAATATCTCGCGCACCGCCACTTTCATCGGCATGGAGCGCTCGGCGCTGCATCGCAAGCTGAAACTGCTCGGCGTCCACGGCAGCAGCAACGAAAACCATGCCGTCGTTTCCGAGAAGATCAACTAGGCTGTGAATCCTCTTTTTCCTAAAGCATTTATCTTCGACTGGGACAACACCCTTGTCGACAGCTGGCCGACAATTACGGACGCCATCAACCAGACGCGCGTGCAGTTCGGGCTTCCGGCGTGGCCTCTCGACGAGATCAAGCTCCACTGCACTCGCGCCGCCCGCGACAGTTTTCCGGAATGGTTCGGCGACCAATGGGAAAAAGCCTACGAATTTTATTACCAGAATTTCGACGCCCTCCGCCGCAGCCGCGCCATTCAGGTCAAGGCCGGCGCGCACGATCTCCTGCTGTGGCTGAAAGACCGCAATATCCCCTCGTTCGTCGTCAGCAACAAGCGCGGCGATTATCTGCGGCATGAGGTCGAACGGCTGCAGTGGCAGGATTTGTTTAAGGCCGTCGTGGGCGCGCAGGATGCGCCACGCGATAAACCGGCCCGCGAGCACGTCGATCACGCCCTCAACCACGCCGAGATGGAAGCCCACGCCTCCGTCTGGTTCGTGGGCGACAGCGCCGTCGATATGGAATGCGCGGTGAATGCCGGTTGCACGCCGGTCTTTATCGGCAACCCCGCCGAGGCCGAAAAACTCAATGTAAAGCTGGTCTTTTCCGATTGTCAGGGTTTGAAAACACTGCTTTATAATCGTTCAGAGAAACTTTAAGACGAGAGCAATCTAATCCCCCTCCCCTTGCGGGAGGGGTTAGGGGAGGGGTACAAAAGATTCAATCAAGAAACCCCCTCACCTGCGAAAACCAAGGACTTACTGCGTAAGTCCGGGTTTTTGCTTCCTCTCCCTCAAGGGGAGAGGTAAAAGGGCAAAAAAAGGAGAACAAAAAATGACCGAGCAAAAACAGAATTTACAGGATGTCTTTTTGAATTACCTGCGCAAGCACAAGACGCCGACCACCGTATTCCTTATGAACGGCGTCAAGCTTCAGGGCATCGTCACATGGTTCGATAATTTTTCGCTGCTGCTGCGGCGCGACGCGCATTCGCAGCTTATCTATAAGCATGCCATTTCGACCGTGATGCCGAACGAGCCGGTGCAGTTGTTCGAAGGCGTCGAAACGCCGCCCGAGCAGGCTTAACCTAGCGTGACATCCACCCACACCGATATCGACGGAGTCAGCCACGGCGAACGCGCGCTGGTTATTAAACCGGTCCTGAAGTCCGAACGTTCGGGCCGCGATGCCGACGCCATGCTGGTTGAAGCGGTGGAGTTGGCGCGGGCCATTGATTTAGCCGTTGTCGATGCTGCGGTTGTCAATATATCCAGCCCGGGGCCAAATATTTTATTAGGAAAAGGGCAGGCGGAGCGTTTCGGCGAGATCATCGCCGAAAAGAAAATCGGCCTCGCCATCATAGATCATGAACTCAGTCCGGTGCAGCAGCGCAATCTGGAAGAGTTATGGAAATGCAAGGTTATCGACCGCACCAGCCTGATTCTGGAAATCTTCGGCGAACGGGCGCGAACGCGGGAAGGACAGTTGCAGGTAGAACTTGCCGCCCTGAACTACCAGAAATCGCGCCTCGTCAAATCATGGTCCCATCTTGAACGCCAGCGCGGCGGCTTCGGCTTCCTCGGCGGCCCCGGTGAATCGCAACTCGAGCTTGATCGCCGCATCATCGGCGACCGCATCATCAAACTGCAGGAAGAATTGAAGCAGGTGCGCCGCACGCGCGGCCTGCAACGCGAAGCGCGGCAGCGCGCCGAGCATCCCACGATTGCCCTTGTCGGCTATACCAACGCGGGTAAATCGAGCCTCTTTAACCGCCTGACGGGCGCCGAGGTGCTGGCCAAGGACATGCTGTTCGCCACGCTCGATCCCACCATGCGCGGCATCAAGCTGCCCGGCGGCCGCGAAGCGATCCTGTCGGACACGGTCGGCTTCATCTCCGACCTGCCGACCCATCTGGTCGAAGCCTTCCGTGCCACGCTCGAAGAAGTCGAGTTGGCCGATATCATTCTGCATGTCCGCGACGTGTCGCATCCCGAAACCGCATCTCAAAAAGAAGCCGTGATGAGCATCCTTGCCGACCTCGGTGTCAGCGCGAACGACGAAAGATTGATCGAGGTTCTGAACAAAATCGATCTGCTGCCGGAGGATGACCGCAAAAACCTGCACAGCTTCGCCGAGCGCACGACATGGGATGCCACGCATGGAGCGCCGCTGGACGGGCTGAGGCTGGAAGCGCGCGGCGGCAAGGTCGGCGTATCGGCTTTGACCGGCGAAGGGGTCGATGGGTTGCTGGAGCGCCTCGATGCCAAGCTGATGGAGAAATATAAGGTCTATGAGATCGACGTGCCGCTAACCGACGGCGCGGCGCTGTCATGGCTTTACGCGCACGGCAGAATCGTCGATAAACGCGACACCAAAACGAAATCCCACATCAAGATCGAACTGGACGCCGCCGATTACGGCCGGTTCAAGAGCAGGTTTGGAAAGTAACCATAGAAATGATTTAGATTATTAGGGGGCGGGTGCGCCAAGTGCAGTAGTCGATCCTACCGGTGATCGCCTGTCAAGTTTGAGCCTCTTTTCGTCGTCAAGGTGATACTGACCCTTTTGATCAACAAGATGAGGAACGAATCTTGTCAAAGCATTTTTGATATAGGTGTTATTCAAAATCTTTTTTGATAGTTCCTCTTGCGATAATTCCGGTTTTTTGGCGTTCGAATTCTCGGCAATAACCTTTCCCTTCGTAAGTTCAAGCGTGGTTATCAAACCTACCAAATCGGTACGCCCGCCCCTGATAGATGCACTATAATTTTCATCCTCGGACGTCCATGCTAGAGAAGCGAACAGATGGCAGAAAAGAAGATATTCCGGGGAGCGCTCTTGGGCATATTTCGCCGCGTAAACCATGATGGCTTCTGGTCGCATATCGGGGCCGACTCTGGTCGCCGGTAATTCAATAAGATTATTCAGCCCAAGTCTCTCTGCTAAAATAACGCCCGCCGCCTGATACTTAGGAACACCCGCAGTATCACCAGCGGTTGCGCCTGGAACATCCGAACTAGCGAAAATAGGGATTATGTTATTCGTAGCCTTTAGCGCAGGCTCGGCATATTCGGGTATATTATTGGAACCAGCCATTTTAATGACGAGCGCCGTATAGCCATCGGTGTCCTGCAACGATCTTTCAATTGTTCTCGCAGCTAAATTGGCCTGCCTCTCTTGATTGCCCGCAGCCGTAGGCTCAAAATGATAGATGGCAACATCCTGATAATCTCTTTTTGTAGGTGTAACCGGCAGCATGCTTGCTGCGGCTGCGTTTCCGCCCTTACGAGAAGGGGGCGACAATGCCGCCCCTGTATTTGTCAGCAACCCTTCGACATCCACTTTTGCAAGAATAGCGCCCGGCGCCCCCGTATAAATCCCGCTTGAACGGTCGCTTATTTTACGAATGTTTCCTGTAAGAACTGTCTTGCCGGAATCAGAAATAACGATGACCTGCATAAAATAGCCAGTTCCATCAAAACCGGTCCAAAAATTGTCAGGCCCATCGGATTTGGGCTTATCTTTTTCCTTGGGGGTATCGGCTGTTTTTTGGCTTGTAACAATAGCGAAGCCGTAGCTCGCCTCGCGTCCGATTATTAAGTCGTAAAAACCGGCGGTGTTGGCACATGTATCGGTGCCTTGAATCATTACAATATCCGTGTCGGCGCCGTAATCCTGCCGGATTTCTTCGACAACGTCTAAAACTTCAATTCGTGCTCCCTCGGATGTAGCATTGGTGCTGTCTATGGAGGGATTGAGGGGGCGGTAGATAACTTGCGTTCCGTCGCGGAGAAAATAATCTCCCTCTTCATTTTTGTAGAGGCCGCGCGCTATAAATTCGTCCGCAAGATGGCAGGCCTCGATGAAATCGAATAAATCCTCATAATATGCAGGAGATTTTGTAGGATCGGCGTGTCGGCCCAAGAACGTACCGCCAGCAGCGACAATAGCCTTTTTTACTCCGTTGGGGGCTAATGCATCGTTCGGTTTCGCGTATCTCTCACGACGTTTGGTTGCCTCATCGGATGCAGCCGAAATATTCATAAACATTCTCCCAAAATTCTTTCTCAGAAATTCTCGAGTCTTTTGTGTAATTAATACGGGCACAATCTATCATGTCGACGGTCGAGAAACAAAATAAGAATTACTTT
>JAATFY010000150.1 GCA_015654915.1 Rhodospirillales bacterium | reverse complement strand
GGCTCCTTCCGCAGGCTTAGGTCCGCAGAAGCAGACGGACGCCGAGAAAGCGCAGGCCGAGAAGGCTCAGCAGCCGCAGAACAGTTCGAACACGAAGTCCTAAGCCGTCAGCATGGGGGGAAGCCGCATGGCTTCCCTTCCTGCCTACCAAGAGCCATAAACCCTTAACGCAGGAGACAGTCATGCCCGCCTTCCAGAAAAAACCCGTTATGAAAGCAAGCGCCCCTGTAGCGAAAACAGGCGCACCGTCGGCCAAAGCATGCGGAGAATCCCATACGAAGGCAGCCGAGTGCTGCATTAAAGCGGCCGAACAGCATACCCATGCCGCCAAATGCTGCGCCATCGGCGATACGAAAAAGGCCGGCCAGCACGCAAGGCAGGCGCAGGATCATTGCACGAAGGCGCAAGAGCATGGCGGGCAGGCAACCGCAAGCTGAAGCAAAACGGCAGGCGGTCGAACGATACGAAAAAGAACAAAGGCTACTTTTTAATGCATCTCGACTCCGCGCAAATACAGCAATCGTCCATCGTCTGGGTTCTCGTCGCCAATGGAGAACATACGCAAATTTACAGATATCATAAAAACCGGGATGTGACGCCCATGCGTGAATCTGAAAAATATTCTTATGATGACAAAAACCATCACGAACTGACGCCGGTGCCCGGCATGGCGCTTACGGCGGAATCCCCGGATAATTATCATGTCGGCCACGATCAGCGCGGTTCGTTCATCGGCGGCAATAACTCCGCCCACAACACGTGTGAGCCGCATCTGGATATCCGGGATGAAATCAAACAAAACCTGGTGACGAAACTCGTGGCCAAGCTGAAACAGGCCTGTTCGGACAAGGCGTTCGACCATCTGGTCATCGCCGCTTCGCCTAAAATTCTCGGCATACTGAGGCAGCATCTGGACGCCGGCATACTAAGCCGGGTGATAGCCGAGATACCGAAAGATTTTACGCATGACAACAACCACGCGCTTCTGGCCCATCTGCAAAGCACATTGACGGAAGCCCGCGTGGCCTGAAACCTGACAACCCATAAGGAAATCATTATGCAAAATACCAATCAGCTTCCAAAATTTCTGGCGGTCGCTACGCTGGCTATCTCCTTGATGGGCTGCGCGATGTTCTCCGGGCGCGAGAGCGCCGGCGAGTATGCCGATGACACGACCATAACGACGACGGTCAAATCCGATATTCTGGGCGACCCCGCGCTCAAGGTGCTCGAAGTCAATGTCGAGACGATGCAGGGCGTCGTTCAGCTCAGCGGCTTCGTCGATTCCAGCCAGAGCGAAGCCCGCGCCGTAAACATCGCCCGCCATGTGCGCGGCGTGAAATCGGTCAAGGACGACCTCGTGGTTCGGTGAACCTCTCTGCGGTGTTTTAAATGAACGGTTCCGACGAAAATGCGGGTCCCAAGCGACGTTTCCATGAAGGGCTGCATGGGTTCTTTTCGCGCTTTGCTCAGTGTGTTGCGCGTCAGACGGGACGGCCAAGCAGTTTCGCTTTGGCCATCGTTTTTTTCATTCTTTGGGGCGCTTGCGGGCCGTTTTTCGGCTATTCGGTATCATGGCAGGTTACCATCGAAACGGCCTGCAGTATCGTAACTCTTCTCATGGTTCTGTTGATACAGCATACTCAATATCGCGATACGCAGGCCATTCAGATGAAACTGGACGAGCTTATTCAGACAAGCAAAAACGCACGCAACGATCTTATCGAAGTCGAAAAACTAACCGAGGGCGAAATCGCGGAAGTGCGCGAGATCCAGCGGGAAATCCGCGAACAAAGCGAGCCGCCGAAGCCGGAAGAAACGGCCGGCGTAGAGATTCAATAGATTTTTATTTTTTATGGTTTAGAAAACCCTCGATGAACGCGATTACGACATTTCCCATATCGAGCAAATCGGCACCGTGAGAATGGGAACTGCTATGCATCAGGTCCCGCATTTGCCGTAACCTGGCAATAACGAAAATAACCAGGGCCGCCGTTACGAGGAAAATCATAATGCCTACCGTTATTCCCGCGACGCAAGGGTCAAGCCCGTAGTGAACCAGACCCAGATAAGCCAGATAGAAACCCCCCGTGATAAGAACGGACAGCATAAACCCGCTGACGATCGACAAGATGACGATGGTGACTATGTTCGACAGAAAGCGATGCAATAGCCCCACGCTTGCAAGGGCGCTGCCGACTGTTGCCACACCGAGAAGTTTGCCCAGCATTTTATTTCCGTTTACCCGCGGCGGCAGAAAATTCCGGCAAGCAGTCCTACGCCGAGAGCTATGGCAACCGACTGTACAGGCTTGTTGCGTATTTTGAGCAAAATTGCTTCTCCGGCATCCGTAACGTTCTGTCCGGCTGAATCCGCCATTTCGCGCGCCTGCCGGCCTGTTCGCCGCGCGGCATTCTCTACATCGGCCTTGATGGCGGCTGCGGCATCATGCGCATCGTCTTTAAAACGATGTGCGGCATCCCTGACGTCGTGAATGATGTGGCTTTCTTCGTTAGCCACATGATGGCCTTTAACCGCATGTGCCTTACCGTCTTTGGTTGTCTCATGCATCTGGGCCTCTTTCATGGTTGTTGGTTGCTTTCGTGAGTAACAGAAAGAGTACCCGCATCGCTTGGGAACCATTTGACATTCGTCAAATGGATTTTACATCAATTGGTACGCAAACATGCTATCAGGAAACATCTCGTCGGGCAAAGGCAAAAGAGGGAAAGGCGCTTTATGGAGCACGCGCATCATTATTCGACATCTCAAGATAAGCATGCCTGTTGTCATAGTGACGGCGAAGCAAGCGCGCATGATTTGACGCCGCTGCTTTCTGTTTCAGCCATTTATACCTGCCCGATGCATCCGCAGGTACGTCAAACGGGGCCGGGAAGCTGCCCAATCTGCGGCATGGGGCTTGAGCCCGTCGAGACCACGGCGCAACAAGAAAAAAACTCTGAACTGATCGACATGACAAGGCGGTTCTGGATCGGACTTGCTTTTGCTGTTCCCGTCGTCGTGCTTGAGATGGGCGGGCATCTTTTCAATCTGTATATGTTGGTCCCGGCTTCTCTGTCGGTCTGGATACAGATGTTATTGGCAACACCGGCTGTCCTGTGGAGCGGTTGGCCCTTCTTTGTGCGCGGATGGAAGTCCATCGCTAGCCGTTCGCTTAACATGTTTACGCTGATTGCCATCGGTACCGGTACGGCATGGCTTTACAGCATGGCTGCCGCTCTTATGCCGCACCTATTTCCACCCTCTTTAAAAAATGCCGAAGGCATTGTGCCGGTCTATTTTGAATCGGCATCTGTCATTGTCGTGCTGGTTTTGCTGGGCCAGATTTTGGAACTCCGCGCGCGCGAAACGACAAGCGGGGCCATTCGGGCTCTGCTCAATCTGGCGCCGCGCACGGCTCTGCGCATCGCGGACGATAATACCGAAACTGAAATCCCGCTTGATATGGTTATCGTTGGCGACCGCCTGCGGGTTCGGCCCGGCGAGAAAGTTCCCGTAGACGGCGCTATCGTTGACGGCCACAGTTCTGTAGATGAATCCATGATTACGGGCGAGTCGATGCCTGTGACCAAGCGGGTCGGCGATCATGTTATCGGAGGCACGATCAATCAGACCGGCGGCTTTATCATGAAAGCCGAGCGCGTCGGGGCCGAGACGATGCTGGCGCGTATTGTCCACATGGTCTCCGAAGCCCAGCGCAGCCGCGCCCCCATTCAGCGTATGGCCGATACGGTTTCGGGATGGTTCGTGCCGGCGGTGATTGGTATCGCCGTTCTCAGCTTTGCGACGTGGAGTCTGTGGGGACCGCCGCCTGCTTTTGCATAGGCGCTCATCGCCGCCGTTTCGGTTCTTATAATTGCCTGTCCCTGCGCGCTGGGGCTGGCCACACCGATGTCGATTATGGTCGGCATGGGGCAGGGCGCCATGAACGGCATTCTTATCCGCAACGCCGAGGCTCTGGAACGGTTGGAAAGAGTCGACGTGCTGGTTATCGATAAAACCGGCACACTGACGGAAGGCAGGCCTGCGGTTACATCAATCGTTACGACAGGAAAAATAACCGAGGACGAGGTTTTGCGGCTGGCCGCCAGCCTCGAACGCGGCAGCGAGCATCCTATCGCAAGAGCGATTGTCGCATCCGGAAGGGAACGCAATTTAAGGTTGGCTGAAACGAGCGATTTTGATGCACCTGCGGGAAAGGGCGTCACCGGAAATGTTGAAGGCAAGGTATTGGTGCTCGGAACGGCTATTTTTCTAAAAGAACAGGGTATTGATGTCTCATCGGTCGAGGAGGGTGCGAATGCCTTGCGCGAACAAGGCGCGACTGTGGTCATCCTTGCCGTCGACGGTCAGGCGCAAGGAGCTATTGCCGTCAGCGATCCGATCAAAAGCACGACGGCGGAAGCCCTCAAATCCCTTCACACCGCAGACGTAAGGATTGTAATGTTAACCGGAGACAATCGCCGCACGGCCATGGCTGTTGCCGGCAAGCTTGGAATAGATTCCGTTGAGGCGGACGTTCTGCCCGCGGATAAAGCGAGAATTGTTCAGAACCTGCGCAACGATGGTCATATAGTCGCCATGGCTGGCGACGGCGTCAACGACGCACCGGCGCTCGCGGCGGCGGATGTCGGCATCGCCATGGGAACCGGTACGGATGTGGCGATTGAAAGCGCCGGTGTAACTTTGGTGAAAGGCGATTTGCGCGGAATTGCCCGCGCGTTGTCGCTGTCGTACGCGACAATGAACAATATCCGGCAGAATTTGTTTTTTGCTTTCGTTTATAACGCCGCCGGCATTCCGATTGCTGCAGGTGTTCTTTACCCTTTTTTCGGCATCCTGCTTAATCCGATTATTGCCGCCGCAGCCATGGCGCTAAGTTCCGTCAGCGTCATTCTGAATTCCCTGCGGCTTCGGAAGGTCCGGATTTAAGGAGCAGGCCCCCGCCTGCGCGGGGGCAACGCTCGACTAAGGCTCGGCTTTGCCTCGCCAAGTCTTACGTTTGGCGGGAGGGATTTAAAGTTTCTTCTATGTATCTATAAATAAACAGAGAAATCCTAAGCTGATATGCCGATACCCCTTAACTTTACCCCTGAAATTTCAACGCCGTGGCGGTTCGATTTCAGAATTTCAAATTCTATCACGTTTAGAAATTACTAACCATAAAAAATAGGGAATGCTCTAGCCTCGTTCATTAGCATTTATTTCGGGCCTTCGTATTTATCAAAGTCAACATAGGTGACGATGCCTACTAACCCGCTGCGAATGTCGTTACGATCAAGGCTCAGCGCACCTTGTTCATAGGCTGCACGGCTTACATCTTCTTTTGCTGTGCGTGCTTGGCTTGCTTTCAATACATCTGCGGCTATTTCTCGGGGCACAACTACGACACCATCCATATCGGCTGCAACGAGATCCCCAGCTCGAATCCATTGCCCAGCGCACAAAACCGGCACATTTACGCTACCGGGTTCTTTCTTGCCTGTTCCATCGATACTAACACCTCGTGACCATATGGGAAAATTCATAGCCGTAACTTCTGCGACATCGCGTACGCTTGCGTCTATAATCATGCCTGCGGCTCCCCGTTTTTGCAGTTGAGTGACAATCAACTCACCTACATTTCCGTAGTCATATTTGCCGTTTTTGGGCGTAAGAGCCACGACAAGAACATCGCCGTCCTTGATTTGTTCAATAGCCATATGAATTGTGGTATTGTGGCCAGGCGATATTTTACATGTTACGGCTGAACCTGTTATACGCCAAGACTGTCCGAGCTTTGCAGCTTCGACGGGACAATGGTCAGTGATTGGGCGCATGTATGGTTTGAGATGGCCTGTTTCGTGGTGATCACTGCCTTCTTCGCGGTAAACAGCACGTGCAATTGATCTTTGTGCTTCACCTATTGTTGCTGTTCCAATGCCCGCATAACCCTTTAAAACTTCATCTGAAATACGGGGCGGATTTGTAAGAACAAATTGCATGCTATGCCTCTTGTGTGTGTTGTTGTTTATCGTCGTTACCGAGGGCCTTCGTATGAAAGAGCCATACCTTTTCTTTCAGCCACTTGCGATGCGAGTGGCCACGTGCGTAGTTGATTATCATACCACATTGCTCGGAGTT
>JAATFY010000255.1 GCA_015654915.1 Rhodospirillales bacterium | reverse complement strand
TCGACCGCGTCTTCCGGATGCGGCATCATGCCCATAACATTGCGGGCTTTGTTGAAAACGCCGGCAATATCGCCGAGCGAGCCGTTGGGATTGCTATTGTCGCAATAACGGAAAGCGATCTGCCGGTTATCCTGCATGGATTTGAACGTATCCGCTTCGACAAAATAATTGCCGTCGCCATGCGCTACCGGGACTTTCAGTTCCTGCCGCGGCTTGCACAGGCGCGTGAAGTCACTGTCGTTATTCTCGACCCGCAACGTTACCTTGCGGCAGACGAATTTCATGCTGGCATTACGCAATAAAACGCCGGGCAATAATTGCGTTTCGCAGAGAATCTGGAAGCCGTTGCAGATACCCCAGACGCGCACGCCTTTTTTGGCGCGGTCGATCACTTCGCGCATGATTGGCGAATGCGCCGCCATGGCTCCGGTGCGCAGGTAATCGCCGTAGGAAAAGCCGCCGGGAAAGAGGATCAGATCGACCTTCGGCAATTCACTGTCGCCATGCCAGACCACCAGCGGCTTTTTACCCATGGCGCGTTCCAGCGCCCTGACGGCGTCGCGTTCGCGGTTCGAGCCTGGAAAAACAACAACGGCAGCTTGCATAGGCCAGTATCCCTGAATTCTATGGAATCTGTCGGCAACTTAGGGCATTTTACCTTCAAGTGAAAGCCCTTCTAACCAACGTCATTCCCGCGAAAGCGGGCTTGCTGCGCAGGCAGCAAGCGTGGTTAAGTTAGTTCAATGCGATGCATTGAACCAGCGCGAGCGATAGCGAGCATATGAATCCTCACTTTTGGCAGATACGCCACACAATTAAGTTTCATTTTGGCCGAACCAGCTTAATTCATACGGCCCGCAGACGCGGGCCGTTGGATCCCCGCCTGCGCGGGGATGACGTGGTAAGTCAATGAGCCGTCTTTCCTCCACCGATCATCTGGGTTTGGGCGATAAATTCAGGCACCTGAACTGGGGCCTAATCGCCCTGATCGCCCTGATCGGCACCATCGGCATCGTCCTGCTTTACTCGGCGGGCGGCAAAAGCTGGCAGCCATGGGCAGGCGCGCAATTGTCGCGCTTTGCCATCGGCCTGTGCCTGATGATCATGATCGCCTTGGTCGATATCCGCGTATGGCTGCGGATTGCCTATCCGTTTTATGGGGTGATGCTGTTTTTGCTTCTGGTCGTCGAAATCATGGGCCATATCGGCATGGGAGCTCAGCGCTGGATCAATCTGGGATTTTTTGTCATCCAGCCGTCGGAACTGATGAAAATCGCGCTTGTGCTGGCGCTGGCGAAATATTTCCATAGTTTATCGCTCGAAGATATCGGCCACCCGATCAAGCTTGTCGCCCCCATTGCCATGGTTTTGATACCGGTCGGTCTTGTTCTTCTGCAACCGAATTTGGGTACGGCTATGCTGCTGATGCTGGCGAGCGCCGCCGTTTTCTTTGCGGGCGGCGTAAGATGGTGGAAGTTTCTCATCGTCATTGCCCTCGCCGCCGCCATTGCGCCCTTAGCCTGGCATCACCTGCATGATTATCAACGTGCGCGGCTGATGACGTTCCTCAATCCGGGCGCCGATCCGCTTGGTTCCGGTTACAACATCCTGCAATCCAAGATCGCGCTCGGCTCCGGCGGATTGTTCGGCAAGGGCTTCGGCCAAGGCACGCAGAGCCAGCTTCAGTTCCTGCCGGAAAAACATACCGATTTCATATTCGTGGTACTGGCCGAGGAATTCGGCATGGTGGGCGCGGTATTTTTGCTCGGGCTTTATTTCCTACTAATAGCTTACGGCTTCATGATCGCGCTGACATCACGCAACCAATTCGGGCGGCTGGCCGCCTTCGGCCTGACCACGACTTTTTTCCTTTATGTTTTCGTCAATGTGGCAATGGTCACCGGCACTATACCTGTCGTCGGCATTCCGCTGCCGCTCGTTTCCTACGGCGGAACGGCGATGCTGACGCTTCTGATCGGCTGCGGCTTATTATTGGGAATTTCCGTCCATCGCGATATACGGATATCGCGAACGGGGAGTAGCGAGTAGGCTTTATTTTAATCGTATCTTTTAACCAATGCTTCCAACTCGGCCTTAAACCCCGGCCTCTCATCGCAATGCCTGCTGGCTCGATGAAGCAGCCTTCTCTTTTCGATGGCAAAAGTAGCCGGGTCTTGCTGAGGTTCAACCTTGTCCGCCGGCCTGATCGCATCTGGATTGACGCCTTTTGAAAACCGATCCGTCATCACGGCAAGGGCCCTGAAAACCAGAATATTGGCAAAACCTTGCATGCCCAAGTTAGGAGTACGAAGAATTTCCACAAAATCCGCAGGCTGAAGCCCCAAGACATCGATGGACTTCCATTCATCTGGCGACCTTCGAATGGCCTGTATCAGTTGATAATCAAAAATGGGTATTGGCCGGGCGGGGTTTCCGGCTTGTGATTCCGCGAACCCTGCCAGAGAAAGCGGTTCCATGGATGACAATGCGGTAATGTCGGCAACCTGAGTTTGTGCAAACGCCACAACTACGGCATCCATGGATTTCTCCAAAACCTTGGCGGCATTGTACGTTAAGAACCTTTTGTTTGCTGGTTCGTTTTTTAAAGAATCCAGATAAGCTATGAGATAGCGCTTTAGATATTCCCTCTTCAGGCCGAGAAATTCATAAGCTTGTTCTATTTCATCGGGTTTAGGATTTATCATTGCGACACAATTTTCATTCCAAGATATCCATGATCAAAAATTTTGTAGTATGCGGGCGGTTAAATTCCGCTCGGAAGAATACCACGCTTAAATACTTTCATGAAATTATCGCATCTCGACCCTAAAATCGATAAACTGGAAAAAATGGCTCCTCCTGCAATACCAAGGCCTTATCCATGGTCTTAGGACTCTTTCCTAGTCCTTTGAACCAATTGCTTTTTTTATAAAAATTTACCATAATGGGCCTTCGCAGTTCAGAAATTGCGAGAGCAAAACGAATCAGCCCCATTCCCGTGACGGCTTCATGACCACCACTCCGCGACCCTCCTCACCTATGCCGTCTTCCAGCGGCGTCGGGCGTTATACGGGGCTTGTCCTTGGCCTCGTGGTGTTTGTCTGCCTTGTGATGATCGGTTTCGCGGGTTACCTGAAATATGAACTCG
>JAATFY010000233.1 GCA_015654915.1 Rhodospirillales bacterium | reverse complement strand
CTGAACGCGCGAGGCATCGCTCGCCGGATCGCGCAATTCGCTGAGCGGGGTGGCGCGCGCGTCCTCGATTTCCTTCGGGGTGCGATGGCGCACGAAGACGGGCTTGCCACGCCATTTGACGGTGACGATCTGACCGGCGGCAATGCCGCTGATGTCGACTTCAGTGGAGGCGGCCGCCAGCGTCGAGGCATCCGGGTTCATCTGATTTACGAGCGGCCAACCGACCGCACCGGCCGCGACGACGCCGACCGCGCCCGTCGCGATGAACAGAAAATCACGGCGAGTTGTTTCGCCCATGGTCGCGGTGGTCACGCGAAGACTCCTCGCAAAGGGTGCGAATCAAACGGGCGCACCTCCGGATAAAGGGTCATTGCAACGGGCGGCGCGCGCCGACAATGCGACCCTTCGCCACCCTAGCGCCGCAATTGCTGCCGCACCCGTCCGACCCCGCCCGCTTGGTAGCAAGGCATATCGGGGAATGCTAGAGCCGATGCTCGCGCAAATCGCCGCCGATCGAAGCCATGCCGTCCGTTGCCTCTCTCATGCTCGCCCTCTACCAGCCGGACATCCCCCAGAATGCGGGAACGATGATGCGGCTCTGCGCCTGTCTCGGCGTCGGGCTCGATATCATCGAGCCCTGCGGCTTCGTGCTGGACGACAAAAAGCTGAAACGCGCGGCGATGGATTATATGGATCACCTTAACTACATGCGCCATCGTTCCTGGGAGGATTTCAGGGTCCAGACCGGCGGGCGGCGTGTTATCCTGCTGACGACCAAAGCCGAAATTCCCTATCAGCAATTCCACTTCCATCCGGACGATATCCTTCTGGTCGGGCGCGAAAGCGCGGGCGTGCCGGATGAGGTTCACACCAACGTCGATGCCGCGATAAAAGTGCCGATGCAAAAAACCGTCAGATCGCTTAATGTCGGCATGGCCGCCGCGATTGTGCTGGCCGAAGCGCTGAGACAAACGGAAAGCTTTCCATGACAGACGCCGCCCGCAAAATACCTGCGCACCAGACCGTGCCGACCGAGGCGCAAAAACAACAGGCCGCAAACTGGTTCGCCGGTTTGCGCGACCAAATCTGCGCCACGTTCGAAGCAATCGAAGATGAATTGCAGGGCACCGCACATGCGCAACTCCCTGCGGGCCGTTTTACCCGCACACCATGGCAACGCGCCGAGGGCGGTGGGGGCGAGATGGCGACAATGAAAGGCCGCGTGTTCGAAAAAGTCGGCGTCAATATATCCACCGTGCATGGCACATTCTCGGAAGAATTCCGGGCGCAAATTCCGGGCGCCGGAAAAGACGGCGCGTTCTGGGCTTCCGGCATCAGCGTTGTCGCCCACATGCGTTCGCCGCTCGTGCCGGCGGTTCACATGAACACGCGGCATATCGTGACATCGCAGGGCTGGTTCGGCGGCGGCGCGGATTTGACGCCGATGTTTATGGATAGCGCAGCGACCGCCGAAGATAAAAAATCTTTCCATGCCGCGCTTAAAAATGCCTGCGACAAACATGGCGCGGATTATTACGAGCGCTTCACACAATGGTGCGACGAGTATTTTTTCCTGAAGCATCGCAACGAGCCGCGCGGCCTCGGCGGTATTTTCTACGACTGGCTCGACAGCGGGGACTGGGTGAAGGATTTTGCCTTCACGCAGGATGTCGGCCGCGCGTTTCTGGATGCCTATCCCGTCCTCGTCCGCAAGCGCATGGTTGAGACATGGACGCCGGAGCAGCGCGAACATCAGCTTGTGCGCCGGGGACGCTATGTGGAATTCAATTTACTCTATGACCGCGGCACCATGTTCGGCCTCAAAACCGGCGGCAATACCGAGGCCATCCTGATGTCTCTCCCGCCCGAAGCGAAGTGGCCGTAATTATTTTTCATAACCTTGTTCATAGGTGAAAATTATTTGGGTCCCTTGAAGTCAAAATTCTGAATCGCAAAGACAGAATGGCAACCTTTCGGCGGAACATGGGCTGAACAGTGATCGGTTTCTTCCAGCACCAGCCCCACATCCCCCAGCGGCAACCGCACCAGCACGCCCTTGCGCCGCAGAGTCTGTCGAGCTCTTGTTGCGGCTCGTTTTTCCTGCTCGAGATTTAAATATGTTCCTGCTTTTTCGATTAATTGCTGTATATGCGGTTTGTTCAATTCTGGATGTTTCAGATCGAGCATCTCGATTCCCAGATTTCCAAGACGAAAACACAGAAACGACGAAAGATCGCGATGCAACTGGTTGTCGAGGGCTTGATCGAACAACCCCCAATAAAATGCCGCGTCATGAAATGATCTCAACTTACGGCCTGTCACAAACCGCACCAAAGAACGAAAGTCGGAGGCGATAGCCTCGCGCATCTGATCTGGCGATAAGTCCTCAAGGGGAATACCGTTTTCTTTCCAAGGCTCCAGCCTTTTGCTAAACATAAATTCGTTTGCCGCATGGCTTTCCCGCATCAGAACTTCGACGGCGGCGGCCTTGAGCCGTGCGAGAACAAGCGGCATGCTTTTTATAAATTTTGGATCTTTCCGATCAAGGCGCCCACAGGCAATTGCTTTCACATGCCCGCGCGACAGGGCAACCTTATCCATGGTTTTGAGCTGGAGCCTGGCGTATGCCTTTTCGACCCATGCTATTTCTGTTTTCAATTTCTTTTTCATGAAAATACCGACCAATAATATTGATAATCAAAACCCAAAGAACGCCCCTGAATAACAGAAACCGCCCGTCTCTGGCTCGAAAAATATAGCTCCCTTTGACTATAACTAGGGACGCGGATACCACCCAAATCAGGCCGCGCGTTTACAAAACATCGGTAAACGAACCCTTACCAAATATCTGTTTTTACTTGCCGTTGCAATCTTGCCACTGTCCGGCAATCAATTGGTAAACCAAGGAAATTTGCCGGATTCTGCCTTGATTCAGTCACAAAGTCCGCTTACTTTGCCCTCAGATTTTCACTTTGGCCCGCCAATTCTGAACCCATTTTCGGCTTTGGCGATAGCTTTCCGGCGGGGCAAGGGGTAGATCAAAGGTGTCGCGCTCAGGTTTTTCGGTAAGCCCGTTTTCCGGCAAGTCAAAAAGGCCTCGCGCGGCGCTGATCTGTAACATCATCTCGGCCAAGGCGCGGCATCCTGCCGCCCGCATCCGCCAGAGGTTCACGAAGGGAGTAAACAATGTTCAACAAAATTTTGTGCCTCATGGCCGTTCTCGTTCTGGTTTCGGCCTGCGACACGCTCGGCATGGGCGACGGCTCAGGCGGCGCGAATGGCGCCGGCGGCAACGGTTACGGCCATAACGGCCCCGCGAAAGCAGGAACCCAGGAAGACCTGGTCGTCAATGTCGGCGACCGCGTGTTCTTCGCGTTCAACCAGTCCGATCTGAGCGCCGAAGCCCGCGCAACGCTCGACCGTCAGGCCGCATGGCTGAAGAAGTACGGTTCGCTGAAAGTCACGATCGAAGGCCATTGTGACGAACGCGGCACCCGCGAATACAACCTGGCGCTCGGCGAACGCCGCGCGACCGCCGTCAAGAACTACCTTGTCGCCGACGGCATTCCTGCCGGCCGCGTCAAGACCATCAGCTACGGCAAAGAACGTCCCGCCGTGCTGGGCGACAACGAAGCCGCCTGGGCGCAGAACCGCCGCGGCGTAACGGTTGTTACCCCGTAACACTTTACGGATCCAAGACTTAAGAAAGCCCCGCGGTCGCAAGATCGCGGGGTTTTTTCTTGCCGGTTTCAATGCGCCCTTTCCTTTGGTTTTTTTCGCGCCATAATGGGTTTTTCCGCCCTGCACCACGAGTCGAGCCATGACACCGCATCGTCGCTTTTACGCTTTATCCGTCCTTGTTATTTGCGCGTCGCTGGGAGCGCCCGCCGCGCATGCGCAACAGGCGGGCGGCACCGGCCCCAATTACGAGACGCGGCTGATGTCGCTTGAAGAAGCGATGCGCAATCTCAACGGCCATATCGAGCAAATCGAATTCGCCATCAAGCGCCTCGATCAGTCGATGCAGCGCATGCAAAGCGATTTCGACGCGCGGCTTACCAAACTGGAATCGACGCCCATTCCGCAACCGGCTCCTGTCGCCGCGCCCCCGCCCTTGCCGCCGCAGGTTGCGGCGCCGACGATTTCGGGCGCTGCAATCGCGCCGCCGCCTGCCCTCGCCGATGTCACCGGCACTTTGGGCGCCGTGAAATTGCAGGACGGCAAGGTGACCGGCGCCGTGAACAGCCCGAAAGCGCCGCCGCTGCCCGAGACGCCCCCCGATTTCGTCCTGACGCCGCAGGAACAATATGACCGCGCTTTCGATATCGTGCGCAAAGCGGACTACGTCGAGGCGGAAAAAGCCTTCAAGGCGTTCATCGATAAAAATCCGAAAGACAAGCTGATCGAGAACGCCAAATACTGGTACGGCGAAACGCTTTATGTGCAGAATAAATATGCCGACTCCGCCGCCGCCTTCGCCGATGCGTACCAGCAGAATCCGCAAGGCTCGAAAGCGCCCGATTGCCTGCTGAAACTCGCACTCTCCCTCAGCGGCCTCAACAAGCCCGCCGAAGCCTGCACCGCGCTCGGCGAGCTGAAGAGCAAATATCCCAATGCGATTATCGGCGTCCGCACCCGCGCCAAAGAAGAGTCGGCGAAACTGAAATGTGGCGCGCACTAATCCCGAAAGCCGCTGTCGCTGCCGCCGAACCTCTCGGCGCGGAAGAATTCAACTTGACCATGGCGGCGTTCGCGCCGCTTCCCGCCCGCATGGCGCTCGCGGTTTCCGGCGGACCCGACAGCATGGCGCTGGCCTGGTGCATGAAAAACTGGGCGGCGAAACAGGGTTGCGCTTTGCACGCCTTTATCGTCGATCACGGCCTGCGCCGCGAAGCAGCGGCGGAAGCGGAAAATACCCGCGCACAGCTTGCAAAGCTCGGCATCACGGCCGAAATCCTGCGCTGGGAACATCCGCCGCTCGTCACGCGCCTGCATATCACCGCGCGCAAGGCGCGTTACCGGCTTCTGCTCGAGGCCTGCCGCCGCTATAACATCAGCGATTTATTGCTAGCGCATCAGCGCGAAGATCAAGCCGAAACCATCCTCATGCGCCTCGCCAAGGGCAGCGGCATCGACGGCCTCGCCGGTACGGCGCCGCAAAACACGATGAACTGCGTACGATTGCTGCGGCCGCTTTCCAATATTCCCATGGAACGTTTGGTCGCGGCATCCTACCG
>JAATFY010000239.1 GCA_015654915.1 Rhodospirillales bacterium | reverse complement strand
TTCAGGCCGAGATCGAGCAAGCCGAGATCGAAATCATATGTGAAGGAAAGCGCCTTGATGGAATCGAACAGATCCTGCGCGAGATCCATATAACCGTCGTCCGTGCCGGATATAAGAATAACTTTGGGCCTGGCACTCATTACGACTGCCGCTTGACCATCATCTGCTTGGTCTCGGCGATTGCCTTGGCGGGATTAAGCCCTTTGGGGCAGGTGTTGGTGCAGTTCATAATCGTATGGCAGCGATAGAGGCGGAAGGGGTCTTCCAGATTATCGAGCCGTTCGCCGCTCGCTTCGTCGCGGCTGTCCTGCAGCCAGCGCGACGCCTGCAGCAGCACGGCGGGGCCCAGATAGCGGTCGCTGTTCCACCAGTAGCTGGGGCAGCTTGTCGTGCAGCAGAAACACAGGATGCATTCGTAAAGTCCGTCGAGCCTGGCGCGTTCTTCCGGCGTTTGCAGCCGTTCCTGATCGGGCGGAGGCGGCGTCTCGCTTTTCAGCCACGGCTCGATGGATGCGTATTGCGCGTAGGCATGCGTGAAGTCGGGCACCAAATCCTTGACGACGTCCATATGCGGCAGCGGATAAACCTTGGCGTCGCCCTTAATCTCGCTGATCGGCTTGAGGCAGGCGAGTGTATTGGTGCCGTCGATATTCATGGCGCAGGAGCCGCAAATACCCTCGCGGCAGGAACGGCGGAAGGTCAGCGTGCTGTCGATATCGTTTTTGATGTGGATCAGGGCGTCCAGCATCATCGGCCCGCATTTGTCGAGGTCGATGGTGTAGGAGTCGACGCGCGGATTTTCGGCATCGTCCGGCGACCAGCGGTAAATCTTCAGAGTCTTAGTGCGCGTGGCGTCCACGGGGGCAGGATAATGCTTTCCCGCTTTGATTTTGGAGTTTTGTGGCGGTGTGAATTCGACCATTTTAGTCCTAACTATTCAAGCGCATGACTCGTTGAAATCCGTCTTTGTGTAAAGCGCGAGCACTATGAACAAGAAGCGCAACGATATTTATTGCTTGCCGATGAGAAATTGTAAATCCTTTATTTGATAAGTGAGGAAGAAGTTCGATGCTGACTGTACCCCAATAATTTTTGACAGCATCTCTGTTCCAAATTTTGCCATCTGCAACCGCCACAACTTCGCAATGTTCTGAAATGTAGTCATTAATTTCTACGATCAATTTTTGTTGAGGGGTGCCGTGTTCACGTTCGTAATCATTAAGGGCCGTAAAATATGCTTGGACGCCATTCTTAACGCCTGCGGTAATGTTTATAGCTAAATTCTCTATGTTAGCTGGTTGTTCAAGACCATCATGTTCATCGACCGTAGATGTGAAAGCCTTTGTCATGGCTTCATATGCTAGGTTATGAGCTATATCTTCTGTGCCAGCTTTTTTAGGACGATGGTTCATCATGCTCAATCAGGCCATTGTGAATCGCATGTAATTCTAGGCCGAATAAGGAATGAGGTAAAGCGTTCAGCCGTGCCGGATATCGGGCTGGGGCGTAGCCGCAGCGCCCGCATGTTCGCGCATGAAACCGCGCACGACCGGCAGAATGGATTCACGCCATTTGCGCCCGTTGAAAATGCCGTAGTGGCCGACGCCGATTTGTAAGTGCGCTTTTTTCATATTGTCAGGGAGACTGCTGCACAGGTCGAGGGCAGGGCGGGTCTGGCCCGGCGCCGAAATATCGTCAAGCTCGCCTTCGATGGTCAGGAGCGCCGTCTTTTTGATGGCCTGCGGTTTCACCAATTGGCCATGCCACATGAAAGTGCCTTTGGCCAGATCGTGGTTTTTAAAGATGCGCTCGATGGTCTGCAAATAAAATTCCGCCGTCGTGTCCATCACCGATAGATATTCGTCATAGAATTTGCGATGCACGGTGGCGGGGTCTTCGTCGCCCTTCACCAGATTCTGGAACAATTTGACGTGTTCGCCGATATGCCGCTCGACATTCATCGACATGAAGCCGTTCAACTGGACAAAGCCCGGGTAAACCAGCCGGTGCGCACCCGGGTAATAGAAGGGCAGGGCGTGGATAACTGTATTGCGGAACCAGTCCATCGAGCGTTTATCGGCGGTTTCGGTGACAATTGTTTTGGAAACGCGCGTATCGATCGGGCCGCCCATCAAAGTCATCGAGCGCGGTTGCGCCGGATCGTCCATGTCGGCCAGCAGGGCGACGGCGGCCAGAACGACGGGGGCTGGCTGGCAGACCGCGATCAGATGA
>JAATFY010000270.1 GCA_015654915.1 Rhodospirillales bacterium | reverse complement strand
GTCTTCCTGTTTCTGGTCCGGACTCGCCACGCGCACGTCCTGTCCGTCGGCGATGGAATCCGGCGGATTGACGATGATGGCTTCCCCCGCCGTCACGCCTGAAGTCACTTCGACTTCCTTGCCGTAATCGCGGCCGATGGTGATGGTTTTCAGCCGCGCCTTGCCGTCCGTGACCGTGGCCACTTGTAGGCCCTGCGTGCGGAACAGCAGGGTGTTCACCGGCAAATGGACGCTGCCGGCGCCGGACGGAACCTTCAAATGCACTTCGGCATAGCTGCCGGAAAGCAAAGCCCCGTCCGAATTGTCAACTTCAAGCTGCACCAGCAAGGTGCGCGTGACGGGGTCGATCGCATCCGCCGTATGCACGAGGGTCGCCGTAAAGCTGCGTTGCGGATATTCGGTGAAATGCAGGTCCGCCTTCATATCCGGCGTGATGGCTTGCGTATAATTTTCCGGCACCTGAATATAGACGCGCAGCAGATCGGTTTTGGCGATGTGGAACAGTTCCTTCCCCGTGCCGTCGCTGCCGGCGTTGATGAGCGCGCCGGTATCCGTGTTGCGGGCGGTGATCGTGCCGTCGAATGGCGCCGTCACGCGCTTGAAACTCTCCAGCTGATGCAGACGGTCGAGATTGGCTCTGGCGGACGCGACGAGCGCTTCTTTTGCGGTAGCATCGCCGATTTTCTCGTCGGTTTCCTGCTTCGACACCGAGTTGGTCTTCAGCAGCGCCATCCAGCGCTGCGCCGTGCTTTGCGCCAGGCTGTTGTTGGCTTCGGCGGTCGACAGGTCGGCTTCGGCCTGATGCAGTTGAGCATCGATTTCCGGCGTTTCGATTTGAGCCAGCACATCGCCGGCCTTGACGCGGGCGCCGATATCGCTGGTCCAGTTTTTCAGGTAACCGTTGGTGCGGGCGTAAATCGGCGCTTCGTGCCAGGCCTGAACATTGCCGGGCAGCACCACTTCTTCCTCGGCGGGGCTGCTCGGCGCGGTAATGACGGCGACGGTGGGAATGGCTTCGTCATTGGTTTGTTTATGAAGGCGCGATGCGGCTTCAAGACGCGAGCCGATACCCCAGATTCCTATGGCCGCAAGGACGATCAGCACAAACGCGATTTTCCAGCGATGACTGTGAACCGGTGGAGGGGCTTTGTGCATGGGTTCGGGGAAATGGTTCGACATTTAAGCGTGTTCCTCCGGCATGGCTGCGTGTGCGTTGGGTTTGCCCCCATGGATGAGGCAGAAGACGGCGGGCACGAAAAACAGGGTGGCGATAGTAGCAAAAACCAAACCACCGATCACGGCGCGGCCCAAGGGCGCGTTTTGCTCGCCGCCTTCGCCCATGCCGAGGGCCATCGGCACCATGCCGATGATCATGGCCAGCGCCGTCATCATGACCGGACGCAGCCGTGTGAAGCCCGCCTCCAGCGCGGCCGTCACGGCGTCGTCGCCATGCGTCATGCGCTCGCGCGCATAACTGACGACAAGAATACTGTTGGCCGTCGCCACGCCCATACACATGATGGCTCCCGTTAAAGCCGGAACGCTGAGGGTTGTGTGCGTCATAAACAGCATCCACGCAATTCCCGCGACGGCGCCCGGCAGCGCCATGATGATGATAAAGGGGTCGGTCCAGGACTGGAAATTAACGACAATCAGAAAATAAACCAGCACGATAGCGCCGAGCAATCCGTAATAAAGGCCGGCGAAAGAATCGTCCATGGTTTGCATTTGCCCGCGCGCACGAACGATCGAGCCTTTGGGCACGTCCTTGGCCGTATCCTTGAGGATTTTGTTGATGTCTCTGGAAACGCCGCCCAGATCGCGGTCCTGCACATTGGCGAAAATATCGACGATGGGTTGCGCGTTGTAATGCGACACGACGCCGGGCCCTACGCCGCGGCTGATTGTCGCGAGGGCGCCGAGGATTTGCGGTCCTTTCGTGCCGGTGACGGGAATGTTGCGCAAATCGTCGAGGCTTTCGAGCCGGTATTGCGGCGTCTGCGTCACGATGGAGTAGGAAACGCCGTTTTTGGGGTCAAGCCAGAATGTCGGCGAGGTCTGAAAGCTGCCGCTCAGCGAAATCAGAAGATCGCTCGCGACATCCCGTTGCGCGATCCCGAGTTCCTGGGCGCGCGTGCGGTCGACATTCACGCGAAATTCGGGCGCGTCGTCGGCCTGACGGACGCGGCTGTCGACGATGCCGGGAATATGGCGGATTTTCTCCAGCAGGCCGACGGCATACCGGCGGCTGACATCCAGATTGTTGCCCGTCACCTGCACGTCGATCGGTCCCGGCAGGCCGAAATTCAAAATCTGGCTTACCATGTCGGCGGGAAGGAAATTGAAAAGAACGCCCGGCATTTCCTGCGCCAGCTTCATCCGCAAATCCCGCACATAATCCGGCGTAGGGCGATGGTCGGGACGGAGGGTGATATAGATATCCGCGTCTTCCGGGC
>JAATFY010000171.1 GCA_015654915.1 Rhodospirillales bacterium | reverse complement strand
TCGGGGCTTAGCAAATCGATCCATACCGTATCTGCCGGCGGCGTCTGGCCCTCGGCCAATTGCATATCCGTAAGGTGTCCGTCCTTGCGTGCGTAGGCGGTAATCATGCGTGGCCCATATCGCCTGAGGCCGCCTGCAAAGTGTTTTTGAGCAGGCAGGCAATCGTCATGGGCCCGACGCCACCGGGTACCGGCGTGATAGCTCCCGCTTTTACGCTGGCTCCGGCAAAATCGACATCGCCGATAAGCCTCGTCTTACCCGGATTGGCGGGATCGTCGATACGGTTGATGCCGACGTCGATGACGATGGCGCCGGGTTTGATCCAACCGCCTTTTACGAAATCCGGTTTGCCGATGGCGGCGACCAGAATATCGGCGGCGCGGCATTCTTCGGCCAAATCCTTCGTGCGCGAATGCGCGATCGTCACGGTGCAATCGGCCTGCAGCAACAGTTGCGCGACCGGTTTGCCGACGATGTTGGAACGGCCCAGCACCAGCGCTTTGAGGCCGCTTAAATTGCTTTCGGCCTCGCGGATCAGGATCATGCAGCCTTGCGGCGTGCAGGGAACGAAAGCGGGCAGGCCGAGGCTAAGTTTCCCTGCATTAATGGGATGAAAACCATCGACGTCCTTAGCCGGATCGATGGCGGCGATAACGGCCTGCGCGTCGATCTGCTTCGGCAGCGGCAATTGCACCAGAATACCGTGCACGGCGGGGTCGCGGTTCAGTTTTGCGATCAGGTCCAGCAACTGCGCTTGCGTCGTTTCCGCTGCCAGCGTGTGGGTCCATGATTTCATGCCGATTTCCTCGGCAGCGCGGCCCTTGTTGCGCACATAAACCTGACTTGCCGGATTTTCACCCACCAGCACGACAGCCAAGCCCGGCGTCAGGCGTTGCGCCGCGATTTGTTCCGCCATCTTCTGGCGCAGCTTTTTCGCGACCGCCGCGCCGTCGATAATGCGCGCCGCCATTAAAGCACCAGATGGCGAATGAAGGATTGCAGGAACATGATGATGAAAATCAGCACCAGCGGCGACAGGTCAAGCCCGCCCATCATCGGCACGATCCGGCGGATGGGGCGCAGCAGGGGTTCCGTGATGCGATACAGAAAATCGCCGACGACCTGCACAAGGCGGTTATGGGTGTTGATGATATTGAAGGCGACCAGCCAGCTCATGACCGCGCCGATGATCAGGGCCCAGATATAGAAATCAAGGATGGCATAGATCAGTTCCAGCAGGGCGGCGAGGACGGCATTACCGGCGTTCATGGGCGGGGCCTTTCGTCGTGGGTCGTCGAAAGGATGTTATCGGGGAAAAACGCGTTTATCGCAAGAGTGCGCGTAATGAGGCAGTATCTCACTTTCAACCTAAACCGTCACCCCCGCGCAGGCGGGGGTCCCATTTCTTTTTAAACCAAATGGGATGCCCGCCTGCGCGGGGGTGACGACATTGGAAGTAAAATTCTACCTAATAAGGGCGTCTGCAGGCCGCTGCCGGATGAATATCAGTCCTCGTCGTAACGCTCCTCGTTGAAAACAAAGCCGGGATATTGCGAGCCGCGCCAGCTCAGCGGCCAGCTGTCGTTGGAGGCGATTTTTACCGTTTTTTTCTGCTGATAGCCGACCGATTTATCGGCGGAAGGTGAGGAAGAAGGCACGCAGGCGACAATCCTCTTGATCCTGTTCTTGGAGTTATGCGGAGGGTTCGTTTTAGCTGTCATCATGACTTCATTGGATCATGACGCCCGCACGCGTTCAATCTTTCCCGTCACATGATGTGGACAAAGGAAAAAATTTCTTCTGCTTCAAGTGAAGCGGATCACAGCTTCGCGCACATGGTGTGAGGCGCGTCACACGAGACACGAAAACGGGATGAAAGAAGACGGGTTTGTGCCGCCGGAATGATTCTATTCGACGATTTCGCGCGCGGCGATAGTCTCGAGGCCCGCCCAGTCGGTGAGGATAATCTCGTCGCCTTTTTGCGTCAGATAGCCTTTATCGGCGAAGATTTTCATCTGCTTGTTGATGCTTTCGCGGGAGCTGGCCAGCAGATTGCCGAGATCGGACTGGTTGAGGCCGGCGCGGATGACAATGCGGCCTTCCGCTTCGTGCCCGTATT
>JAATFY010000249.1 GCA_015654915.1 Rhodospirillales bacterium | reverse complement strand
TGACGGCCTTTCTTGCGCTGCCGGTCTTTTGCCATGCGGCTCAGGCGGCGGTGGAGGTCGGGCAGCCGGCTCCGGCACTGGTTGTGCACCAATTGGATGGATCATCCTTCAACCTCGCCGCCATGAAGGGGAAAGTCGTTATCGTTAATTTCTGGGCGACATGGTGCGCGCCGTGCCGCGAGGAAATGCCGGTGCTGGACGCATTTTATAAACAGCATCACGGGCGGGGGGTGGAGATGATCGCGGTAAGCGTCGATCGGCCCCGCTATCGCGACGAAGTGCGTGCGACGATGAAGGATTTCGCTTTCCCCGCAGCCATGGGGGGCGATAGCGACGAAAATGGTTTCGGCATGCCGTCGGCTATACCGGTGACTTATATTGTCGACGGCAATGGCATCATACGGGCGAGATTATCGCCCGATCAAACACGGCTTACCGACAAGGTTCTTTCCGATGCGATAACGCCGTTACTTGCCCGTTGAGGCTTCGGCCCACGGCCCCGCGCCGATAATTTTATCGACCATCAGCCGGCCCCGATTGACGACGATCGTTTCGGGGACTTTCACGGTATTGAACTGATGCAGAGAGAGGCTTTTGTCCTTGTCCCATGCCCAATATACATGCGGCACATCAGTAGCGCCGATTTTATCGAGAAATTTTTGGCTGTCTTCGTAACGACTATCGAGCGATACGGCAACCAGCGCGATTTTGCCGTGCGCGTTCGTGACATATTTCAGCAGTTCCGGAAATTCCGTCAGGCACGGCGCGCACCATGCCGCCCAGAAATGAACCAGAACGGTCGGTTCTTTTATATCCTTGATGCGAAATTCCTTGCCGTCCGGAGTCCGGAAGGCAATATCGGGGAAGGGTGCGAACTTCCCCGTTTCCGCAGTCTTTTCTTCGGGCGCTAGGGGGCTTGGCGTCAGCGTTTCGTTATAGAGGATGGCACCGGTCAACATAAGCGCGGCGATAAGAGCGACAAGAAGTTTGGTTTTCATGTCTTCGCCTTTTGGCCGTGTCGGCCCATCAGCAAGGCACGCGTAATAACGAGAAACGCGATTTCGCCGCCACAGAAAGCGGCCAGATTACCCGCAATGTTATTGGTGAATCCGTAGGAGTGCAAGCCGACGCTCAGAAGATTGACGCCGAACCATGACAGCACCACGACGACATTCGTCAGGACCATGGTCGATGCGAAATTCGCTGGCGACAAAACATTCGCGACGCGTCCGTGCAACTGCCACAGCAGCCACAGCACGATCAACATCGCGCCGTTTTCCTTGGGGTCCCAACCCCAGAAGCGGCCCCAGGACTGGTCGGCCCAGATGCCGCCCAAAATCGTTCCGAGCGTCGCGAAAAACGCGGCGATAAGCGTGACAGCCAGCATGGTGTTCACGAGATTGGCGTGCGCGGTTACGTCTTTCGGCCGCAGCAGTTTTTTCAGCAGATAAATATGCCCGAGCGTTCCGGCGACAAGCGAGCAGCCATAGCCCATCGTCACTGCCACCACATGCGTGGCCAGCCAGAAATTGGTGTTAAGCACGGCGACCAGCATTTCCATTGTGTCGCCGTCGGCGGCGTAGCGCGTACTGATGAACAGCAGCACCGATCCTATGATGGAGCCGACCGTGAGGCTGGTGGCGTCGCGCCGTTTGCGTTCGAACAGCAGCGACAGCAGGACGGCGATGAAGGACACGAAGATCGTCGTTTCATAGAGCGTCGCAACCGGCGGGCGGCCCATAATAGTGATGCGCATGACGATGCCGCCGATATGCAGCAACGCCCCGAGCGGCATGAGGCATGTCGCGGCCGTGTAGAAAACCCTGTAATTACCGAGGAAAAAAATCATAAGCAGAACGAAACAGGCGATATAGATAACAAGCGCGGCATTAAACAAATCGGCCTGCAGGTAGAAAACTTCCAGTTTTTGCCGGAACAATGAAGCGTGCGAACCGGCAAGTTCGTAAGCCGTATCGCGGGCGTCGCCGGCATATTTCTGCCACGCGGCGGCATCATTATGCGCATAGGCGGTCGCCATCTTTTTCCATAATTCAAGATAGGCCGCGCTTTGCGGCGAGCCGTGGCCCTCGAGTATATTCGCCCATGGCGACAGCCATGTGTCGCCATCCATCTGCCATTGCGGCGGGATGATGCGAAAAACGGTCGGCAGCTGTGTCGGTGAGAGCGATTTACTGATAAGAACATAGGCAGCGACCTTGGAATAAAGTTCGATCAGTTGACGCTGCGGCGGGGTCCGGCGCGCATCATCCATGGCGTCGATGGCCTTGATCGTGCTGCCGTAGCTATCGAAAGCCTTGGAAAGTTCGTCGAAGGAATAACGGTGCTCATCGCGCCATGTCAGGCCGATGGCGTTGACGACGTCCGGATTGGGGATATTGAAAATGTCCCGCTGATAGTCTTTTTCCGGATCGAACAATAATTCAGCCAGCCATGCGGCGGCGCTCATATCGGGCAGGGAGCTTTTGCCATAGAAAGCGAGAAGATAAGCGCGGGCGAAACTTTCCAGCGGTTTAACACGGCCTTCATGCAGAACGGGGATTTCGCGAAAAGCGCTCAAATCAAAAGATGTTACGG
>JAATFY010000195.1 GCA_015654915.1 Rhodospirillales bacterium | reverse complement strand
GCGCTCCGGCACCCTCTCCCGCAGTGGGGGGGGGGGAGGGGCCCCGCGCAGCGGGGAGGGTGAGGGCGCGTAATTCCTCGGCAATAACTTCAGCCAAGGAGCTAGTCGGCAAGACAAGATCGGCACCTGCCGGTGTTTTGACCGGCGTACCGTTGCGGCGGATGACGTGCCCGTTCGCAGCGGCGGCGATTGTATAGACAGGAATTGGTTTGGGTGCCGGTGCCATGTTATTGGCCAAGCAGGCCCTTCATCAAATCGCCGCCGATATTTTTCAGCTGCTGCATGCCGCCCATGACGCCCGGTATGATAGGAGCCTGCTGCGAAGTGGTTTGGACCTGCGGATGATCAAGCGCGGCAACGCAGGCATTCTGCCCCGCTTGCCCTTCCACGTTCGGCACGCCGTTGTTCAGCGAACCCGATGTCAGCATTCCGGCGATGTTCTGGACGATGGCGTTCGGATCGACATGGAAGCTGGGATCCGAGAACGTGCCGCCGACATGCAGCGGCGGAAGCAGGCTGCCGACATTTACCAGCTTGGTTTTGGCATGAAGCGTCATATCGATGGATTCAAACCCGAGACTAAAACCGCCATTGCCCTGGACCGTCGTCGCCATCGTATCCACGAGAATGCCGTTATCGCGCACGACGCCATTGATGACGATGAAGCGCGCCGCGAGGCAATTCAGGGCGTTGGAACTTCCCCCGGGTGCGAACAACTGCATCAGGCCGCTTGAGATATCGCCGGCGGCGCCTTGCAAAATGTTGCCGCCCGACGCGATCACGCTGATTTTACCATTCGCATTACTGGCCAGCGCATGCATACTGTTGCCGCTGCTGCTTAGGCTCGCTTCGGCGTCCGCCCGGCCGGACAGGAAAGCTTCCGCACCGCCGAGATGCAGCAGATCGGCGAGATCGATGTTGGGCGCGGAGAAAACAAAATTGAGCTGCGCCGGAGTTACGGAACCATCCAGCCGGATTTGACCGCCGACTTCGCTGTTGCCTACCCGCGCCTTGAAGGGCGCGATGGACAGACGCCCTGCGTTCAAATCCAGCTTGGCGGTGACTTGCGTCAGGGAAGCGGCCCCGAACGTCAATTCGCCGATCTTCACATCGAAAATGGCGTCGATCGGTTTCAAATCGTCGAGCGGCGAAGGCGCGTCGCTAAAAACGCGCCTCGACCCGGAAGGCATGACATCGCCGGATGGCGTAGCGCTTGCGTTGGGTCCGGCAGGCCTGAAATCAGCGGGATCCAGCGCGTCGCTCAGTATCGTTCCGCGCATTGCCGTTCGCGCGCCGCTCCAGTTGGCGGCAAGCTGGCCTTGAATTGCCGATTTTCCGGCGCTGACTTCATAGGCGTCTATGCTCGCGACCTTGCCGGCAAGGCTGGCTTTGCCTTTGGCCAGTATCTGATAGTTATTATAGGCCACGGCGGCATTGAACGGCCACGCAGCTGTCGACATGAGGTCGTTCGTGCCGGTTTTTACAATCATCGTCACCGGCGCGCCGTTATATTCGCCGGTGAAATGGATGGCGAGGCCGTCGCCCTCCGTGCCGAAAGTCATTTCCTTGGTCTTGAAGGTGCTGGTCTTGCCGTTTTTATCGCGGATCGCCACCTGGCTATCCTTGATGGAAATATGATCGACATGAATGGCGACCGCCTGACCCGACGATTTCTCCGCCGATTTGCCGTTGGCGCCGCCGGCGCGGGTGGCTGTCATATCCCAGTTGGGTTTGTCGTCGGGGCCGGATTCAAGCTGGATATCGGCGTTGGCGATATTGAGGTCGGTCACGGAAAGCTGGCGGTGGAGGAGAGGCAGGAAAGCGACGCCAAGCTGGAAATGGCCGATGCCCGCCATATCGGGGCGGCTGGCCCATGAGGGATTGCCGATAGCGGCATCCTGTATAGTGAGCGTCAACCCGTGCCATGTCGCCCCGAGCGTAATCGGGCCGCTCAGCTTAATATCGCGGCCGGTTTGTTTGCCGAGTACATCGACGATCTGGCCGCGGTATTTATTGGCATCGAGCATCATAAGGCCGGCCGTCACGCCGACGGCCAAAGCGACGACTACGCATACAAAAACGATCAGGAAGGTTCTGATTTTCTTCAGGACTTTTTTCATCAGGTTCTCCCGTCAGGCGTCCGTGAAATCCGCGTCGGCGTTTTCGTCGAAGCCGAACCATTTCCATGTTTTTCGCATATCCGGCCCGAGCGGGGCAACGATATCGAGCGTGCCGCGCCGCGGATGGGGAATAATCAGCCGCCGCGCATGCAAATGCAACCCTTTGCCCAACTCGCCTTCCGGCGCACTGAAGGAACTCTCGCTGCCGTAGAGCCGGTCGCCGAAAAACGGCGTGCCGAGATATTGCATATGGACGCGCAACTGATGGGTACGGCCGGTAATCGGCCACAGCGCCACAAAACCCGCCAGTTTCTTGGCAGTTTCGACAATCTGATAAAGCGTGACGGCGGATTTGGCTTCTTCATCCTTGTCATCGACAATCATGGTTTCACCCTGCCGGACCAGCGGCGCATCGATCCGGCCGCGCGGCGGAACCGGCACGCCGACGGTCAATCCCCAGTAAATTTTCCGCGTGTCGCGATTGCGAAAAGATTCCGACAGTTTGACGGCGGCGAAATTCGTGCGAGCAATAAGCAAAACGCCGCTGGTGTCGCGGTCGAGCCGGTGAACCAGTTTCGGCTTCACGCCTTTTTTGTTGGCGAGGCTTGCCAGCATGTCGTCGAGATTTTCTTTCAGTCCGCTGCCGCCCTGCACGGCAAGGCCGGCGGGCTTGTTCATGACGATGACGTCCTCGTCTTCGAACAGAATCAGCTTTTTCAGCCGGTCCGAAATCTGGGTGGAATGTTTTTGGCTTGGCTCTTTAGGCGGCGTGACAAGCTGCGGCGGCACGCGGACGGTCTGGCCGATCGAGAGCCGGTCCGAAGCCTCGGCCCGCTTGCCGTTAACACGCACCTGTCCGGTCCGCAGCAGTTTTTGCAACTGGCCGTGCGTCAGCGCCGGAAAATGGCGCCTGAACCAACGGTCGAGCCTTATATCGGCTTCGTCGTCGCCGACAATGCGGGTTTGCAGTTTGGTTGTCATAAACGCCTTAGGAGTTGTCAGCACCGATTACCATCATTATAGTCTCGCGCCAATGGCCAACGCGTTTCCCCACCGTCATTTACTCGATATCGAGCGGCTCTCGGTCGCCGATATCAATATGATTCTCGATCTGGCCCAGCGCTATGTCGAGCAGAACAATTCGGCCAGCAAGAAAACAACCAAGCTTAACGGCAAAACCGTCGTCAACCTGTTCTTCGAGCCTTCGACGCGCACGCGCACCTCGTTCGAGATTGCGGCCAAGCGCCTCGGCGCCGATGTCGTGAATATTCCCATCGAGCACAGTTCGACGAAAAAAGGCGAAACGCTGCTGGATACCATGCAAACGCTGGACGCCATGCAGATCGATGCCGTGGTGGTCCGCCATGCCGAGGACGGCGTGCCGCAGTTTATCGCGCCGCACATGAAAGCCTCGGTCATCAATGCAGGGGACGGCAAACATGAGCATCCGACGCAGGCTTTGCTGGACGCTTTCACGATACGGAAGCATAAGAAGAAATTGCAGGGCCTGATCGTGGCGATCTGCGGCGATATCGCCCACAGCCGCGTGGCGCGGTCTAATGTTCATCTGCTGACGAAACTCGGCGCCAAAGTAAGGCTGATCGCGCCATCCTATTTCATGGCGCCGAATTACAACAGCCTCGGCGTGGAAACGTTCGAGGATATGAAAGAAGGTTTGCAGGACGCCGACGTCGTTATGATGCTGCGCATCCAGCACGAACGCATGGCGCAGGGCGAGTTTGCCGTCTCATTGAAAGATTATCACCAGCGCTACGGCCTTGATCACAAGAAACTCGCGGTGGCTAAGCCGGACGTCATCGTCATGCATCCGGGCCCCGTGAACCGCGATGTCGAAATTACCAGTTCGCTTGCCGACGATCCGAAATTCAGCGTCATTCACGAACAGGTGACACTCGGCGTCGCCGTCAAAATGGCCGTGCTGGATTTGCTGTTAAGCCACTGACCCTTTTCCCCGTCGCGGGAAAGCCCCTTGGTCGTTCATCATGCCTTATGTAATCGTAATCCTTCTTTCCTACCTCATCGGCAGCATTCCCTTCGGATATGTGCTGACGAAACTTGCGGGCCATGGCGACATTCGCCGGATCGGTTCCGGCAATATCGGCGCCACAAACGTTTTTCGCACCGGCAATAAAAAAATCGCCTTTCTAACCTTGTTGCTGGACGGCGCCAAAGGTGCTGCTGCGGTGCTGATCGCCCGAAATTTTTATCCTGACCTTGTTCTTCTCGCCGCAATTTCCGTTTTGCTTGGCCATCTGTTTCCGGTCTGGCTGAAATTCAAGGGAGGCAAGGGCGTGGTGACGTCCGTCGGCGTGGTGACTGCCCTGACGTGGCCGGTTGGCGTGGTCACGATGGTGATATGGACGGCGGTCGTTAAACTGTCCGGCTATTCCTCGGTGGGCGCGTTGGCGGCGATTGTTTTCATGCCCATCGGCGTCCTTCTGTGGGGCCGCAGCGACCTCGAAATCCTGACGCTAATTATCTTTCTTCTGGTCTTGTGGAAACACAGCGACAATATCCGGCGGTTGATCAACGGCACAGAGTCCAAAATCGGCAAGAGTAAAAAAAATGATTCCGTCAATTCATAATTCGTCATTCCGGAAACGCGAGCGGAGCGAGCGTTATCCGGAATCCACGAACTGGTCTTGCCGATGGAACGCTCCATGGATTCCGGATCGCCCTTTCAGGGCGTCCGGAATGACGTAAGAACATGCAGCGCCGCCCCCTGAGTGACGCCGAGCGGCGCGACTGGCTGCGGCTCTCGCGCACGGAAAATGTCGGCAGTATTACATTCCGCCATCTGCTTGCGCGTTTTGGTTCGGCCAAAGCGGCGCTTGAGGCACTGCCGGAGATGGCGCAGCGCGGCGGCAAACGTTCGTTCAGGCTTCCGGCAGCCAATGCCATCGAAGATGAAATCGCGCGCAGCGAAAAATGCGGCGCTAAAATCATAGCCTCATGCGAACCCGATTATCCCGAGGCCCTTGCCGCCATCGAAGACGCGCCGCCGCTCATTACGGTACTGGGGCATGTTTCGCTTTTACATAAACGTGTCATCGGCATTGTCGGCGCGCGCAACGCGTCGCTGAACGGCCGCAAGATGGCCGAAACGCTTGCCCGCAATCTCGGCAAGGAAGATATCGTCATTGCCTCCGGTCTCGCGCGCGGTATCGATGCGGCGGCGCATACCGGCAGTCTGACGACGGGAACCATCGCTGTGGTGGCGGGCGGCGTCGATGTGGTCTATCCCGAAGAAAATCGCGCGCTCTATGACCAGTTGGCCGAGGTTGGCTGCATTATTTCCGATATGCCGCTCGGGTGTGAACCGCATGCCAAGCTTTTCCCGCGCCGTAACCGGCTGATCTCGGGTCTGAGTCTGGGTGTGATCGTGGTCGAAGCTGCGTTGCAATCGGGCTCTCTTATCACGGCGCGGATGGCGCTGGAGCAGGGTCGTGAGGTCTTCGCCGTGCCCGGATCGCCGCTCGATCCGCGCTGCACCGGCACGAATGATCTTATCCGGCAGGGCGCTGTTTTGACCGAGAAAGCCGCCGATATTCTGGCCCATATTCACAGCCTGCCGACCGGCATGGCCGAACCTCCGATTTCCGACATCGGGGCATTTGTGGCCCCTATCGACGAAAGTGATTTGGCTGCGGCGCGGGCAAAAATCCTTGAGAATCTAAGCCCTTCGCCGGTTCCGGTTGACGAACTGATCCGCAACTGTCAATTGTCGGCCCCCGTGGTGCTGACCGTTTTGCTGGAACTGGAACTGGCCGGACGGCTGGAGCGCCAGGCGGGGCATCGGGTTGTGTTAATTGGCTGATTGTATGAAAAAACTGCTGTCCGGCGTTGCTTTTTTGCTCGTTCTTTTATGTTCGTGCGTGGCAATGGCCGATGATAATGGCCAATTTGTTATAGGATTGGCAGCGCCCATGACGGGGCCGATGGCTATTTTCGGCGAACAAATGAAACAAGCCGCCGATGTAGCCGTAAAAAACATCAATGCCGCGAATGGCATTTTGGGAAAACAGGTGGTTCTACAAATCGAAGACGATGCCAACGAGCCTCGGCAAGCCGTCGCTGTGGCTAACCGGTTTATCGGCCATGGCGTACATTATGTTGTCGGCCATTGGAGCGCGAACACAACTCTGCCAGCGTCCGATGTGTATGCGGCAAACGATGTTTTGATGATAACGCCCGAAACGATCCTTTCCGATGTTACAATGAAAGGCCACAAACTAATATTTCGGACGATTGGAACTGAAAAACAACTGGCTGTCGCGATCGACGCGTATCTTGAAAAAACGTACGCTTCCAAAGACAAGGTTCTGATACTTACTGACAATTCGGCTCCGGGAGCGCAATCGACATCCAAATATGTCGAGAAGGGACTTTTAAATGCCGGCTACAAAAACATAAACAAAGAATATTTTATGGCCGGAACGAGGGATTTTTCGACGCTGGCAACGAAAGTTAAAGAAATCGATCCGGCCGTTATCTATTGTTCATGCTTTCACGTCGAGGCGGGGCTGATTATGCGCGCGGTTCGAAGCGCGGGTGCTAACCAGCCTTTTGTAGGATGGGACATGTTTAACTCGCCCGAATTGTGGGAAATTGCGGGCGCGGCAGGAGAGGGGGCGGTGTATGTGTCAGATCCCGCGTTTGAGGAAAACCCGTCGGCAAGGGAATTTGTATCCGCATTGAAGGCAGAGAACATTCAACCCCAAACGACAAGTTTTACGACCTACGCCGCATTTCAGGTTCTTCAGCAGGCCATTGAAAAAACACATTCGCTCGACCCATATAAGGTGGCGGAGACCATACGCAAGGAGCCGTTCGATACGGCTATAGGCAAAATCAGCTATGCTGAAAACGGCGACTTAAAAAACGCCAAGTATCAGGTATATATACATAAGAACGGTCAAACCATACCGCTCGCGGAGCAAAACTAGTGGCGCAAAAAATCGTTATCGTTGAATCGCCCGCCAAGGCGAAAACAATCAATAAATATCTCGGCAGCGACTATACGGTTCTGGCTTCCTACGGCCATATCCGCGATTTGCCGCCGAAAGACGGTTCCGTGCGTCCGGACGAAGATTTCGCCATGGACTGGGAATTGGGCGACCGCGCCGACAAGCCGGTCAATGAAATCACCAAGGCCGTCAAGGGCGCCGAAGCCGTTTACCTCGCCAGCGATCCTGACCGCGAGGGCGAGGCGATTGCATGGCACATATTAGAAGTGCTGCGCGCCAAGGGTCTGGCAAAGTCGGTGCCCATCAAGCGCATCACTTTTAACGAAATCACCAAGAAGACGGTCACTGACGCCATCGCCCATCCGCGCGAGATCGACAAGGATCTGGTCGATGCCTATATGGCGCGCCGTGCGCTGGATTACCTTGTCGGCTTTTCGCTGTCGCCCGTGCTGTGGCGCAAACTGCCCGGCGCAAAATCGGCGGGGCGCGTGCAATCGGTGGCGTTGCGCCTGATCTGCCAGCGCGAGCTGGAGATCGAAGTTTTCAAGCCGCAGGAATTCTGGACCATCCACGGCGTGTTCATGACGGCGGGCGGTGCTGCCGTTCCCGCGCATCTGACACACCTGAACGGCAAGAAGCTGGATAAATTCGCTATCCAGACCGAAGCTGAAGCGCAAGCGGCCCTGTCGCTGCTGAATCAATTGTCGTGGAAAGTGGAATCTGTCGAGAAGAAGCAATCGCGCCGCAATCCCTATCCGCCCTTCACCACATCGACGTTACAGCAGGAAGCATCGCGCAAGCTCGGCCTTACGGCCACACGCACGATGCGCACGGCACAGCCCCTTTATGAAGGTGTCGATATCGGCGGCGATACGGTCGGCCTTATTACCTACATGCGTACCGATGGCGTGACCTTGTCGGCCGAAGCCATCGCATCCGCCCGCGACGTGATCGCGCGCGATTTCGGCAAGGATTATCTGCCGTCCGAGGCGCGCGTTTACAAAACTGCCACGAAGAACGCGCAGGAAGCGCATGAAGCCATTCGTCCTACCGATATGAATCGCAATCCCGAAAGCGTCGCGCGTTATCTCGACGGCGAAGGGCTGAAGCTTTACACGCTTATATGGCAGCGCACGATGGCCTCGCAGATGGCCAGCGCGGTTCTGGATCAGGTCGCGGTGGATATCACCGGCAACGACGGCAAATCCACCTTCCGCGCCACGGGTTCGGTCGTCGTGTTCGATGGCTGGCTGAAGGTTTATCAGGAAAGCGACGACGAGGATAAAAAGCCCGAAGGTGGCGACGGCTATGGCAATGTGCGCCTGCCGCCGGTGAACCAGAACGACCCGATGAGCAAGAAGGAAATCAAGCCGGAGCAGCATTTCACCCAGCCGCCGCCGCGCTACAGCGAAGCGAGCCTCGTGAAAAAGCTGGAAGAGCTCGGCATCGGCCGTCCTTCGACCTATGCCAGCATCATGCAGGTGCTCCAGGACCGCAATTATGTGCGTTACGACAAGAAGCGTTTCATTCCCGAAGACCGCGGTCGCATCGTCACGGCCTTCCTCGAAAATTTCTTCGGCCATTATGTCGAATATGACTTCACCGCCGACCTCGAAGGAAAACTCGACGATATTTCCGGCGGCCGCATCGACTGGAAGCAGGTGCTGCGCAGTTTCTGGACCGATTTCTCGGGCGCCATCGACGCCACCAAGGATCTGAAGATTTCCAACGTCATCGATGCGCTGGATGAGGCGCTCGGCCCGCATTTCTTCCCGCCGCAGGCCGACGGCAGCGATCCGCGTTTGTGCACGGTCTGCAAGACCGGTCGCATCGGGTTGAAGCTGGGACGCTACGGCGCGTTCCTCGGCTGTTCCAACTATCCAGAATGCCGCAACACGCGCCCGCTGGCTGTGACCGGCGGTGAGAACGATACGAGTGCGCAAATGCAGGGGCCGCGCGAACTGGGCCCCGATCCCGTCACCGGCCTGCCGGTTTCGGCGCGCGTTGGTCCTTACGGCGCCTATGTCCAGTTGGGGCCTGCGCCATCGACGGCACCTCCGCCACCGCCGCCTGTCATCGGTGAAGACGGCAAACCCAAAAAGAAGAAAAAGAAAAAAGACGATACGCCGAAACCGAAACGCGTTTCGCTGCCGAAGGGGCTTGATCCAAACCTGATCGACCTCGCCACCGCGCTGAAGCTTCTCGGCCTGCCGCGCGAAGTCGGCAAGCATCCGGAAAGCGGCGAGATGATCACGGCGGGTTTGGGCCGTTTCGGGCCGTACCTGAAAATGGGGTCGCAATACAAGACATTGCCACCTGATGATGATGTGCTGAATGTCGGCCTCAATCGCGCCGTCGTGCTGATTGCGGAACCCAGCAAAGGCAACCGTCCGCAACGCGAACCCGGCAAGGCGCTGGGCGAGCATCCGGAAGACGGCAAGCCCGTCACGCTCAACAAGGGCCGCTTCGGACCTTATGTAAAATGGGGCAAGGTGATGGCGACCGTCACGAAATCCTATGACCCCGAAACGCTGACGCTGAAAGAAGCGCTGGAGATTATCGAAACCAAGCTGGCCAAAGGGCCAAGCAAATTCGGCAAGGGCGGCAAGCCGAAGGCGGAGAAAGCCAGGGTGGAGAAGGCTGAAGCTCCCGCCAAGGTTGCGGCCAAGACGCCGAAGAAAACGAAAAAGGCAGGCAATTAACCAAACCGGTTATGCCTGCGCAGCGAATAAGCATTGTCTTTTGATGTCGCGGCTCTATTATTTCACGCGATGAATTTATTTAATGACGAGGAATTAAAATGCCGCTGACAGAAGACGAATTTCCCCTTGCGGTGCAAAATCTTATGGGTATTGCCCATGACAGGAATTTTACGCGGTGGGATGACCTGTCCCTATGGGCCGACCAGCAACTTCTCAAGATCACATATAATTATGAGGCTATGCCTACCAATCTCCTGCCTTTGGTGACCCGGTGGGGTGTAGAGGCCGAAGCTGTCATAAATGCAACGGGCAATGTAATCGTAGACAAAGATAAAAGGGACGCTTTACTCCAGACCTTCAGGCAAGTGCGCCAGAATGTTCAGGCGGGTGGCGAATCGCAAAATTTGCGGAAACCGTTCGTATGGTCAGATGGGGGGCCATGGCGGCAAGAAAAGAAGCATGGCCTTTTCCCAAGGTGGCGGAAGCGAACTCTTCGGCTATGGCGAATGCGTTGTGTGCGGGCGCGCCGGCAGACGATTTTGTACGCACCCTGTTTGCCATCAACCACTATTACGCTCAGGAACCTTTTCTGAAAAGACTGGAAAGCGGAGACGCGGCCGCGCGGGAAGCATGTGTGGCTCAAACCGGCGCCGCTCCGGAAAATTATGTGAAATTTATAAGGGCGCAAACGGCGATGGGATTCGACGTTCTTGCAAAGTCTCTCTGGAATCTGAGGGATATCCATACGGAAATGAATGAGGACAAGGCCGGCTTTAAGGGAAACCGCATGCCGCAACCGGCCACCATCATAAAAATCGCCGAGGTGGAAGTGGTTGGCGTCGTTCCCGGATTATTGGCTATGGTCCAGCAATTGCCGCGTCCGGGCTTTGCAGCCACGGCACGGGGTGAACAGATGGCTTCCACGGCGGGCTAAGAATGCCGCTTGGATTCCTGCCGCCGCAGGGCCATATCTAGAGAAGATGAAACATAAGCCTCCCCACAAGCCCCATCACGGCTCCGGTCCGCATAAATCGCGCCGCTCGATGCAGAAAAAACACGGACGCGGCGCGGGGCCGGCCCAAAAGCCGGAACGCGAAGGGCCGCAGCGGATTGTCGGTGTCCTGAGCAAGGCCACCAGCGGCTGGCGGCTGCAATCGACCAACCGGCGCGAGCGCGGCGAGTTCATCCTGCATGCCAAAACGAATTTCCAGCTTGAGGAAGGCCATCTGGCCGTCGCCGAGATCAAGCGCGGCGGCAATTTTCGCGCGCGGGAAGCGCGGCTGATCGAAGTTCTCGGCGACATGAATTCGCCGAAAGCCGTCAGCCTGATCGCCATCGCCACGCACGATATCCCGAGCGAATTCAAAAAAGAAGCTCTCGACGAAGCGGATGCCGCCCAGCCGGTGACGCTCGGCAATCGCACCGACCTGCGCAACATTCCGCTTATCACCATCGACGGCGCCGACGCGCGCGATTTCGACGACGCCGTTTTCGCCGAACCGCATAATGACGGCTGGCACCTGATCGTCGCTATCGCCGACGTCGCACATTACGTGGCGCATGGCAGCGCCCTCGATAAGACCGCCTACCAGCGCGGCAATTCGGTTTATTTTCCCGACCGCGTCGTGCCGATGCTGCCGGAGGCGCTCAGCAACGAATTATGCTCGCTGAAGCCGCATGTCGACCGCGCCTGCATGGCCGTGCATCTGTATCTCGACAAGATCGGCGAGTTGACCCGCTGGCAGTTCGTGCGCGGGGTCATGAAATCGCATGCGCGGCTGACTTATGAACAGGTACAGGATGCTGT
>JAATFY010000163.1 GCA_015654915.1 Rhodospirillales bacterium | reverse complement strand
GGTCGAAGAAGCCGGCCGAGGCCCGCTGGGGTGCCGGCAAGGGCGGTACGGAATAGTGGGCCTGCCGCGTGCATCCGGGGCTCATCAGGTGCGAAATGGACGGCGTGCCGAGCAGCATAGCCAAAGAAGCGTTTGAGCTGGCAGCCGCGAAACTGCCGAGCAAGACCAAGTTCGTTCAACGCGGCACAGTGGCATAAAGGGAGCCGAAGATGGCAAAGAATACCGTTAAAGCCGCCGATGTGCGGTTGAAGACAGACAAGGAACTGGAAACGCGCCTCGGCGATCTGCGCAAGGAGCAGTTCAACCTGCGTTTCCAGCGCGCCACCGGACAGCTTGCCAATACGGCGCGCGTCCAGCATGTGCGCATGGAAATTGCCAAGATCCAGACGGTTCTGGGCGAACGCAAGAGAAACGGCGGCCAGCCAGTCGCCAAGAAATCCGCGAAACCGGCCAAGAAGTCGGCCGCTTGAGAATGATGAGAGGGTAAAATGCCACGTCGTGTATTGCAGGGAACGGTTGTAAGTGACAAAGGCGACAAGACCATCACGGTCTTGGTCGAACGCCGCATCATGCATCCGATTTACAAGAAATATATCCGCAAATCGAAGAAGCATGCGGCTTACGACGAAAAGAATAGCCGCAAGGTTGGCGACGTCGTCTCGATGATCGCATGCGCCCCGATCAGCAAACGCAAGCGCTCGACGCTGCTGTAAGAGACAGCAGAGAAAAAGGTCAAAGCAGCAAAATGAGTAGCCTTCACTCCGTATCTGTTCGTGCGGTAGGTCAACGGCCTACGGTGCAGAAATTTTTGAACGCACATGCGACAGCCGTGCGTGGCGAAAATGCTGCCTATCGGGCATCGTCGGTTATCGGATTGCGTTACCCGAATGATACCAGCCGGCACAATATCGTCACTTCTTATAACGGCAAATCATATGGGGCGGGCGAAGGTATGTTTATGGCTAATTTTCCTGACGAAGACACGGCTTTGAATTTTGCCGTTGCGGTCAGGGCGGACGCGGTACGCCGTCAGACGTTGACGGTTGACGTTAACATTTTGGGATAGAACTGAGGAACTTAAGTCATGATCCAGATGGAATCAGTCCTTGATGTGGCAGACAATAGCGGCGCGAAAGCCGTCTACTGCCTCAAGGTGCTTGGCGGTTCGAAACGCAGGGTAGCCGGTATCGGCGACGTTATCGTCGTGTCGATCAAGGACGCCATTCCGCGCGGCCGCGTCAAGAAGGGCGATGTGCACAAGGCCGTGATCGTGCGCCAGAAAGTGGCCCTGCGCCGCAAGGACGGCACACTGATCCGTTTCGACAGCAACGCCGCCGTGCTGATCAACAAGGAAATGGAGCCGATCGGCACCCGCATCTTCGGACCGGTGACGCGCGAGTTGCGTAACCTCGGCTTCATGAAAATTATCTCGTTGGCTGAAGAGGTGCTGTGATGGGCATGAAGATGAAAATCAAGAAGAAAGACCGCGTGATCGTCATCGCCGGCAAGGATAAAGGCAAGATCGGTGAAGTAACGGCCGTTATGCCCAAGGAAAACCGCGTGATCGTCGCAGGCGTGAACATGGTGACCCGTCATGCCAAGGCTTCGCAGAAGGATCAGGGCGGGATCAAGCATATGGAAGCGTCGATCCACGCGTCGAACGTCGCGCATATCGACCCCAAGGACAACAAGCCGGTACGTGTCGGCTTCAAGATGGTGAAGGACACCAAAGTACGTTTTGCAAAACGCTCCGGCGAAGTCATCGATTGAGGAACTGAAAATGGTTGCAGCAAAGAAAGACAGATACACGCCGCGCCTGCGGACGCACTACCAGGAAGTGGTGAAGCCGGAGCTTTTGAAGAAGTTCGGCTACACGAATTCTCTGCAGGTGCCGCGCCTGGAGAAAATCGTCATCAACATGGGCGTTGGCGAAGCCGTCAACGACAGCAAGAAGACCAAGAGCGCTGCCGACCAGCACGCCCTGATCGCAGGCCAGAAACCGGTGATCACGAAAGCCAAGAAGGCGATCGCGACCTTCAAGTTGCGCGGCGGCCTCGGCATCGGTTGCAAGGTCACCTTGCGCCGCGAGAAGATGTACGAATTCCTCGACCGGCTGGTGAATATCGCCTTGCCGCGCGTCCGCGACTTCCGTGGCGTATCACCACGCAGCTTCGAAGGGCAGGGGAACTACGCGCTCGGCCGCAAGGAACAGATCGTGTTCCCCGAAGTCGATTACGACAAGATCGATGAAATCCGCGGCATGGACATCGTGATATGCACCACCGCAAAAACGGATGACGAAGCCCGCGAATTGTTGCGCGGTTTCAATATGCCGTTCCAGAATTAAGGAGAAAGAACCTATGGCAAAACTTTGCTTGATCAAGAAACAGGAAACACGGCAGAAGCTGACGAAGCAGTACAAAGCTCGTCGCGCCAAGCTGAAAGCGATCATCATGGACAAGGAAACCTCCATGGAAGACCGCTTTACGGCGATGATGAAGCTGGCGAAGCTGCCGCGTAATTCCAGCGCCGTGCGCCTGCACAGCCGTTGCGAACTGACCGGCCGTCCGCGCGGCGTCTACCGCAAATTCAAGTTATGCCGCATCAAGATCCGTGAACTGGCCTCCGCCGGCCAGATTCCCGGCGTCGTCAAGTCAAGCTGGTAAGGGGGGACACACGAATGTCCATGAGCGATACATTAGGGGATATGCTGACCCGCATCCGCAACGGCCAGATGGCCGGTCTCGCGGTTGTTTCGTGTCCGTCGTCGTCGTTCCGCAAGAACGTCCTCGAGGCCATGCAGCGCGAAGGCTATATCCGCGGCTTCACCGAGGTGCAGCATAAATCGAACCAGCCTGTGCTGGAAATCGAGCTGAAGTACCATGAAGGCGAAGGCGCCATCCGCAAGATCGAACGCGTCTCGACCCCCGGCCGCCGCGTTTACGCCGGCATCAAGGATCTGGGCCGCGTGTTCAATGGTTTGGGTGTTTCGATATTGTCGACGCCGCGTGGCGTGCTTTCGGATAACGAAGCGCGCGCGCAGCATGTCGGCGGCGAAATCCTGTGCCGCATATTCTAAGGAACTGAGGGAACAAAATGTCACGTGTTGGCAAATATCCGGTAGCTCTGCCGCAAGGCGTTACCGCCGAAGTCAAAGGCCAGACCGTCGCCGTCAAAGGCAAGATGGGCAACTTGTCGCTCGTGTTCCCTGCGGAACTCGAGGTGAAAGTGGCCGAAGGCAAGGTCGCCATCAGCATGCATCAGGATAGCTCGCGTGCACGAGTCCTTTGGGGTACAACTCGTAATAATATTAACAATATGGTCAAGGGCGTAACCGACGGCTTTAAAGAAACACTTGAGATTGAAGGCGTAGGATTTCGTGCCGCCGTACAGGGCAAGGATCTCGTGCTTCAGCTCGGTTTCAGCCACGAAGTAAAATACACCATGCCGGAAGGCATCACGATCAAGGCTGAAAAGCCCACTCTGATTTCGATCACAGGCGTCGATAAACAAAAGGTCGGTCAGGTTGCCGCGGAAATTCGCGGCTTCAAGAAGCCGGAACCATACAAGGGCAAAGGCATTCGCTATCAGGGCGAACGCGTTCGCCGTAAAGAAGGCAAGAAGAAATAAGGCGCTTTCTTGGTGAGCGCCGCAAAGCGGCGAGAACCTAGAAAAGCCTTATCCCCGCGAAGGCGGGGATCTAGAATAGAAACAGAGGTTACTATGTTGAGCACGAAAGAACTTCATCACCGCCGCGCGGCGCGTAACCGGTACCAGATCCGGCAGAAGTCGCACGGACGTTTGCGCCTGTCGATCCACCGTTCGGGCCGCCACATTTCGGCGCAGATCATCGATGATCGCGCCGGCAAGACCTTGGTCGCGGCATCGAGCGTCGAAGCCGATATGCGCAAGAAGCTCAAGACCGGCGCCAACAAGGATGCCGCGAAAACAGTGGGCGAGCTGATCGCCGAGCGTGCCGTTAAGGTAGGTATCAAGGCAGTCGTGTTCGACCGTGGCGGATATCTCTATCACGGACGTGTCAAGGAACTGGCCGAAGCCGCGCGTAAAGCCGGCTTGGAATTTTAATCAAGGGGAAAAGTAATGGCGAAGCCTGAACGAAAGAAGAGCGACGACAAAGACGACCGCGAAGGCAACGAGCTTATTGAAAAGCTCGTCGGCATCAATCGCGTTGCCAAGGTGGTCAAGGGCGGTAAACGCTTTGCCATGGCGGCAATCGTTGTCATCGGCGACGGCAAGGGCAAAGTCGGCATGGGCACAGGCAAGGCGCGTGAAGTGCCGGAAGCCATCCGCAAGGCCACGGAAGACGCCAAGCATAACATGCGCCGCGTTCCTTTGCGTGAAGGCCGTACATTGCATCATGACGTTCAGGGCCGTTTCGGCGCGGGTAAAGTCGTTCTGCGCACGGCTCCGGCCGGTACCGGCATCATCGCCGGTGGTCCGATGCGCGCTGTGTTCGAAGCTCTCGGCGTTCATGACGTGGTTGCCAAGTCGGTTGGCTCAAGCAACCCGCACAACATGATCAAGGCGACCTTTGCGGCGCTCGACAAAATGGCCAGCCCGCGTTCGGTGGCGATGCGTCGCGGCAAGAAGGTCAACGAAATCCTCGGCAAGAAGCAGGCCGAACAACTCGAAGGCAAAGAATAAGGGATCACGATCATGGCAGCCGCAAAAAAGACTTTGACCGTTGTCCAGATCGGCAGCGAAAACCGCAAGTCGCCGGGCATGCGCGAAACCATCCGCGGCCTCGGCCTCGGGCGCATTCACAGCACGCGCGTTCTTGAAGACACACCCGCCGTTCGCGGCATGATTACCAAAGTGCGCCATCTCGTGCGTATCGAGGGAGAAGGAAAATAAAATGAAACTCAATGATCTTCGTGACAATGAAGGCGCGCGTCATCGCCGCATGATCGTCGGCCGCGGCATCGGCTCCGGCAAGGGTAAGACGTCGGGCCGCGGCGTGAAGGGCCAGAAGGCCCGCACCGGCGTTCGCCTGGGTGGGTTCGAGGGTGGCCAGATGCCGTTGCATCGCCGCCTGCCGAAGCGCGGCTTCGTGTCGATGTTCCCGAAGGATTACGCCGAGCTTAACCTTGGCCGCTTGCAGCAGGCGATTGAGGCGGGCCGTATCGATGCCAAGAACGACATCAATGTCGAAATTCTT
>JAATFY010000261.1 GCA_015654915.1 Rhodospirillales bacterium | reverse complement strand
CGATGGGGGGTATACAGCTCTCTGATGCCTGCTTCCGCCAGCCACCGCCAGTGGGATTTCAAGCTGCCGGTCACAAATCTCGCCGTAAACCACAATGGTAATTGGGTGGGTGCGACGCTGGGCGACGGTTCCGCACGTTTCCTGTTTGCCCATGACGAGGTCGAGCGGCCGAAAGAAATGGCGCTGCACAACGGCGTGTCTTTGTCGCTACAGCCGGATGCCGACGCGCACGCGTTTCTGTCGGGCGGCGATGACGGGAAAGTTTTTATCATCGATCCGAAACTCGATGCGCCCACGCTTCTCGCCGAGCACAAAAACCAGTGGATCGATCATGTGGCGTCGTCCGCCAATGGCGAATTGCGCGCTTACTCTGTCGGCAAGCAGGTTCATATCCTGAATGCCGAAGGCGAGGCCCATGGCGCGCCGCTTTCCCACCCCAGCAGCATCGGCGGGATGGCCTTCAGCCCGAACGGCAAAAGGCTGGCTGCCTCCCATTACAACGGCGTCAGCCTGTGGTGGACGAGCGCGAAAGAATCCGCGCCGGTGAAACTCACTTGGAAAGGATCGCATCTCGGCACCATCTGGCATCCCGACGGTAAAATTCTTCTGACCAGTTTGCAGGAAAGCGCGCTGCATGGCTGGCGCCTGTCGGACAGCAATGAGATGGGGATGCAGGGCTATGCCGCGAAAGTCCATTCCATGGATTTTACCGCCAAGGGCAAATATCTGGCGACTTCCGGCGCCGAGCAGATTATCTGCTGGCCGTTCTTCAGCGGCGGGCCGTGGGGCAAGACCCCCCTTACGCTGGGCGGCAGCGATGCGCGGCTGGTCACCCGCGTGGCGGCGCACCCCGGGGACGAAATGGTGGCCGCCGGTTACGACGACGGGATGATCATCATGGCCCCGCTCGATGGCCGCATGGAGGTGATGATCCACCCGCCGGTGGCCGCCAAAGGCGCCGCCGTTACGGGGCTGGTCTGGAACGGCGCCGGAGATTGTCTTTTCGCGGCGCTCGAAAACGGGTATGTAATACTCTTTACGATCGAGAGTGTCCGGAAGGCCGTCGCGCATGCATGAAAGCATTCCTGAAGTCGAAAAAATCCTGGCGAAGCTGGTCGGCTTCGACACGACTTCCTCGCGCTCCAACCGCGCCTGCATCGATTTCATCCGCGATTATCTGGACGGCTTCGGCGTCAAAAGCGAAATCCTCGCCAACGACGACGACACCAAGGCCTGTTTATGGGCGACGATCGGCGCATCCGATAAAGCCGGCATCGTCCTTGCCGGTCATACCGATGTGGTACCGGTCGAAGGACAAGGTTGGAGCAGCAACCCCTTCACGCTGACGGAACGCGACGGAAAATTATACGGGCGCGGCAGTTGCGACATGAAAGCCTTCATCGCCTGCGTTCTTTCCGTCGTTCCCGAACTGGTCAAACAGAAGCTCGCGCAGCCGGTGCATCTGGCTTTCACCTATGATGAAGAAACCGATATGGGCGGCGCCGTGCGCCTTACCGATTATCTGCGCGCGCAAAAAGTGACGCCGGAATGGGTCTGGATCGGCGAGCCGACATCCCTGCGCATCATCGACTCGCACAAAGGCGTGGCGGCCTTCACGACCAGCATCACCGGCGTTCCCAGCCATTCCGGCCAGCCGGATAAGGGATTGAACGCCATCGAACTCGGCGTGCAATTCATGAATATTCTCCAGCGTTTCGCGCAAAGCAAAAAAGATAAGCCCGTGCCCGCATCGCGCTTCGATCCGCCCTACACCACGTTCAATCTCGGCACCGTCAGGGGCGGCACCGCGGAAAACATTATCGCCGAGCATTTCGATCTTCACTGGCAGGCGCGCGCGCATCCGGGCGACGATCTCGACGCCATTCTGGAAGATATCGAATACACCGCGCAGGCCGAACTGAAACCGCGCTTTACCGCCTTCGCGCCGAAGGCCGGCATGAAAACCTGCACCTGCCTTAATATCCCGCCGCTGCTGCCGACCAAGGGAAATCCCGGCGAGAAAATTCTGGGGCGGCTTACCGGCAACAGGGAAACGCAGGGCGTGTCGTTCGCCACCGAAGCCGGTTTTTTCCAGAGACTCGGCACGCATGTCGTGGTGTGCGGCCCCGGCAGTATCGATCAGGCCCACAAAGCCGATGAATTCGTTGAAAAAACGCAGCTTCGGACCTGTGTTGACCTTCTCCGCAAGGTTCTTCTATGCTCCGGCGCCACGTGACCCAGGGAGCTTCCGTATGAATACGACCACCGTCCCGGCCAACTACAAGCCTTCGGAAAAAGAAAAATACATGAATCCGGTGATGCTGGAATATTTCCGGCAGAAGCTGCTGCACTGGAAAAACGATATCGTGAAAGAATCCGACAAGCTGCTGCACGAATTGCAGGACGAAGGCGGCCTTCAGGAGCCCGACATCGCCGACCGCGCCGCGGTGGAAACCGAAGTGGCGCTGGAACTGCGCGAACGCGACCGCCAGCGCAAGCTGATCAGCAAAATCGACGAAGCGCTCGACCGCATCGAACGCGGCGAATACGGCTATTGCGAAGAGACCAGCGAACCCATCGGCATCAAACGGCTTGAAGCCCGCCCCGTCGCCACGCTCAGCATCGAAGCGCAGGAACGCCATGAACGTCTGGAACGCACGCAACGCGATGAGCGGGAATAATAAGATAAATAAGATAAGCGTCATTCCAGGGCGCGCGAAGCGCGAACCTGGAATCCACGGAACAGTTTATGCTGAAAGATCACTCCATGGATTCCGGATCGCCATGCCCGCGCTACGCTTTGGCATGTCGTCCGGAATGACGAAGATTTTTACGGCGTTCTATTTCTTATCTGTTTTTGTTCCCTCCCTTGCTCACGCGCAGGGCGCCGCGCCCGGCATGTTCGGCGTCCGCGAAATCGTGGTGCAATACGCCAACTTCACCAATCCTAAAACCGCCGACACCTGCGGCCTCGTGCGCGAGGAACTGGCGGGCATCCTGAAAAAAGCCCTTACCGACAGCAATGTGCCCGCCATCGCTGCGACCGACGCCAAGCCGCCGATTATGGGCGTGGCGCGGATCGAACTGGTGCCGGAGATCGCCTCGGTCAACAGCCAGGATCTTGATTGCGTGTCGTGGGTATCGCTGACGGCGCAGAGCCGAAGCAATGTACGCGTGCCGCCCGTCGATACGCTGCGCAGCATCACCGTGGTTTACTGGCGGCAGGGCACCATGGTCGCCAGCGGTCAGGCGTCGCACGAACGTCTGATCGGCGATCTGTTGAAAAAGATGGCGCAACAATTCGCGCAGCAATACCGGATCGATCAGCCGCCGGACATTCCCGCCAGCCAATAAACCGTCATTCGCTAGAACGGCATTATGATATCGAGCAACTGGTCGCCGTAACGGGGCTGCTGGACATCCTGAACGCTGCCCTTGCCGCCGTATTCGATGCGGGCCTCGGCGATCTGGTCATAGGTAATGGTATTGTCGGCGGCGATGTCCTGCGGCCGGATCACGCCGCTGATGGTCAGTTCGCGCATATCGAAATTGACGCCGACCTGCTGCTTGCCCTGCACGACGAGATTGCCGTTGGGAAGAATCTGGATGACTTCGGCGGCGACGCGCAGATCGATCTGCTCCTGGCGGTTGATCGAGCCCTTGCCGTCGTTGCTAAGAGCGCTGTTGGTGTTAACCAAGTTCGATGGATCGATCGCTTTCGGGAACCAGTTATGCAGATGGCTTTCGAAACCGAACATGTTGGACACTCCGGCCGTATCCGAATTGTCGCGCGAACGCTTGGTTTCGTTCTGCAATTGCGCCTGATCGTTGATGGTGACGACGACGGTCAGAATGTCGCCGACGCGGCCGGCGCGCTGGTCGCGGAAGAAAGCGCGGGCGCCGGTTTGCCATAAGGAATTGGGCTGGCGCTCGGTCAGCGCCGGCGGCGGCATCGGCATGCGAACGGGCGTATAACCCGCGGCATGGGTGGGATCCTCGATCGAGGTCAGTTTCGGCGCGTCGCCGATGTCCGAGACGCGGTCGAAGGCGTTGCAGGCGGCCAGCGCCAGAATGGTCGTGGTCAGAAGAAGAAAACGTGACATGGGGATTCTCCTCATTGGACTGCCGCCAGTCTCTCTGTCGTCGTATGGATGATAACGGTGCCGGGCCCCGATACCGTGCCTTCGATCATGCGGTTGCTTTGCGTATTGACGACGCGGACGACCTCGCCCTGCGTGCCATCCTGCAAGGCCTTGCCCTGTGCTGTAACCAGCATGAGCGGCGTTTCGATTTTCATCGTCACCAGCGAACCGCGCGTCACAAGGCGGGGCGGGATAACGTCATGGACATGGAGAATTTCGCCTTCATCGGTATCGCGGCGCAATTCGTGGCCGACCAGCTGCTCGGCTTCTGTTACAACCGTGCCGTTAACGCGGTCTTCCGGCACCACTGTCCAGTCAATGTCTGCGGATCCGATTGTCGTGCCGCCTTCAAGGCGTTTTGCCAGAACCGGTATGTTGCGCTTGACGATAACGCGGCCGGTCACCGGCACGGCAAAGGGTCCGCTCGATGTCTCGGCGACGACGTCGGCGTGAAAGTGCTTGTTGACGGGGTCCATATCGAAATTATTGAGCGTGAAATCGTGGGTCTGGTCGGCGGGCAGATCGATTTGCAGAGCGTGATTGTCGAAGCTGACATCGACCTCGCTGCCTTTCTGCGTGCCCGCGACGCCGCTCGCCTTGACCTTGGCGATCACGGCTTCGCGGATGGCATCGGCCGTGATACGGGTCGAGGCCGTAGTAATCACGGCATGATCCGCCATGCTTTGCGGCTCCCAGTCGAGCCGGTATTTCTGCGCGATGCGGGTCAGAACGGTTACGTCGTAGGTAACCTGCTTGCCGGGGGCGGGAGCCTGGGCGATATCGCGGTCGATCTCGGCGGGAACGCCCGTAAAAATATCGCTGAGCTTCACCGTCATTCGCCGCACTTCCGTTTCGCCGCGCAGGGTCACGGCGGTGTTGGCCGAGCAGGGTTGCGGCGCGCCGATACTGCCGGCGGCCACAAGCCAGAGAATGAACAGGATGCGGGCGAGTTTACTCATTCTAGCTCTTCATTTGGTTGGTGGTGCTGAGCATCTGGTCGGCGGTGTTGATCACCTTCGAATTCATCTCATAGGCGCGCTGGGCGGAAATGAGGTTGGTGATCTCGGAAACGATATCGACATTCGAGGTTTCCAGCGATCCCTGCACGATGCTGCCGAAACCGGTCGCCTGCGGATTGCCCGTGATGGGCGAGCCGGAAGCCGTGGTTTCCT
>JAATFY010000137.1 GCA_015654915.1 Rhodospirillales bacterium | reverse complement strand
GTTGAGCGAGCGCCGCATCTGCGCCATCGGCAGGAAACCAAGCAGCAGGAAATGGATCAGTGGCAGCAGCAATTGCTCGGACCAGGTTTGCACCACTTGCAGCGGGAAGCCGCTGGCCAGCCCCACATCGTGGCGCTGCATGAACCCCGCCATGCGCGACAACGCATCCGGCGCCAGGCGTACATCGGCATCCACGAACACCATCAGCTCGTGCCGGGCCAGCCCTGCCAGCGTCATGCATGCATGCTGCTTGCCCGACCAGCCGCCTGGCAGCGTGCCGCCTGTCGCCACCCGCAGCCGCGGATCGGCAATCCCGGCCAGCACGGCCGCAGTCCCGTCGGTCGAGCCATCGTCCAGCACGACCAATTCCAGCGTCACGCCCTCATTGGCGAGGACCGCCGCCACTGCTTCTCCGATATTGGCTTCCTCGTTGCGTGCCGGGATCAATACGGAAACGGGCGGCGCGGCATGCGCCAAGGCGGGAGTGTGAAGCAAACAGAGGTTCCACAGCGCCAGCACGAAAGGCGGCGCAGCCAACGCCAACGCGAGCCAGCCCAAGATCATTGTTCACCCTCATGCGACGGATCGAATGGCCGCCCGGCCATAACCGCCCGCGCGCGCCGCCACAAATCATATATTCCGCCCACGCCCGCGCCGCCCCGTAACAGCGGCTGAAACAGCCCGGCGTTGCGAGTCATCGACTGCACGGCCAGGGCATCCATGGTCTCGGTCAGCGCAGCTTCCAGCCGTTCGTTCCAGGCCGTCACATCGTCCGTGGCGGGGGGTTGCACCGGCGGCCCGAAACGCATCAGCACCTCCGCCCGGCTCTCGTTCCAGAAGCTGTACTCCAGCGCCAGCGGCAGGATGACGGCGTTCGGCACACGCCGCGCCCCGTGCGCCAGGCCGGGCTGCAAGACGATTGGACGCGCACGGTGATCGGTGAAACGGCCCTCCGCAGTGACCACCAGCACCGCCGACGGGCGCGCCAGCACAGCCAGGCTGGTGCGGAGAAAGGTTACCGCGCCGCGCTTGTCGTCCCGCGTCACCCCGAACGCACCCATGCGCGCCAGCAGGCCATATTGGCTGAGCGACTTGCTGTCGATCGGGCCGTAGCCCTGGCGTCCGGGAAACAGCTTGCCGCTGAGTAGGATGTAGACCGCCGGGTCCCACCAGGACGGGTGGTTCGAGTAAAGAATCAACGGGCGATCGCCCACCATGGGCGGCAGGCCATCACGCGCAATGCGTACCGCGTGGAACGAGCGATAGAAATACCAGCGCAAATAGACGCGGAAGAGACGGAAGAGGATTGGGGATCGCTTGGTGAGGGCTTCGGGCATCAAGAAGGCAAGGGGCGCTGCCCCTTGACCCCGTTCAAGGCGGGGCCTTGAAAATCCTTAATTTGCAGGTTTCC
>JAATFY010000062.1 GCA_015654915.1 Rhodospirillales bacterium | reverse complement strand
CATCGAAGAAGTCGGCGCTTTCTCGCTTATTCCGCAGGAGCCCGGCTGCGTCGATATTTATCCGCGCGGCAACCTGGAAGCGTTTCAGGTTTTGCAGGACGAAGGCAAGGTTCAAGGCTCGGCGCAAACGCAATGCATCGTCGATGCGTTTCGCGGCCGCAGAATGGGGTTGATCGAGGACAGCACGCGCAAGCCGCAACCGCCGGAAGCCATTGCCATGGATTTGCGCAAAGCGCAAACCCGCACGCTGCGGCGGTTCTTTAGGCGAGCCGACAGGGGCCTCGCCGAAACCTGCCGCCAATTGCGGCTCATGCTGCCTTCTATCGCGGAAGATCTGCAAGCCGACGCGGCATCGGCCCGGTCGCGGGACATGGTGGCCTGCGCCCGAAAGATTGTCGAAAATCTGAGATCGTTCGAGAAAGTGGGCAAACTGTGCCGCATCCTGTCCGGCAGCAAATGGGATCATGTTATCATGCCCCACGAATTGAAACCCGATGAACGCGCGGCGGGCGCTGCGCCGTTTCTCGTGGCGAACGCCTTGATTAAAGGACTTGAAAAGCTCGCCGCTTACATGGAAACAAACCTCTACCCTCAGGCCGACGCCGTTTCCCGCAACCTCGCCAATCTCAAAGCTTTCGTTCCGCAGCTCGAAGCGGCAGCGCCGGGAACAACCCTGCATGAACTCGCCGCCGCCTATCCGCAACTTAGCTACAGGCCGGTGACGCCGACCCTGACGGGGCGTCCGCAACTGGCGGCCTAACCGCCTAACTCATCCGAAAGACCGTAAATAATTAATCCACGCCCCGACATGCAGCGGCCAGCGGTAATGGGCCAGCGCGTAATCGACCTGCGCGCGGAGTTTCGCTTCGGTCTTTTCCGGTTGCTTTAACCACTCATCCATCGCGTCGCTGACGGCTTGCGCGAATGCGTCGTACGGCACCGGTGCGTCGAACCGTAACGGATGGTCGGGATCGGGAATGGGAATGTGGCGCGCAAATCCGGCGGCTGTTTCCGGCAGCACGGCGCGGTCGGTGGTGATGATCGAAAGCCCCGCCGCCATCGCTTCGATCAGCGACACGCAGGACGTTTCCGGCCACGGGTTGGGCGAAACCAGAAACGCGGCGCGTTTCATGCACGGTGCGTAATCGCGGCGCTCGACTTGTCCCACATGCGTGATATTCGGCAGGCTGCGCATCCACGCGATATATTTGGCGTCGGATTCCGCATGGCCGGATGGGTTGGTGTTGCAGAAAACCTCCATCGTGAAGTCGGTGCGAAGCAGGCGCAATTTGTCGAGCAGCGGTGGGATATGAAACGCGCCGCGCGGAAAGGTGCCGACATAAAGCAAAACCGGCGGGCGTGTTTTGGCGGCTAGAATGGATTCGCCCGCGCCGAAGAGGGTGGTGAAATGCGGATTCATGCCGCTGCGGATCACCGCCTGTTTCCAGTGCGGAAAGGCGTGAACCTGATTGATGCGTTGCTGCCATGCACTGACATACATAACACCGTCGAAGACATCCAGCGCGGGCACTAATTGATTGTTGAACGTGCTTTCATGCATCCAGGCGATCAGCGGCGCGCGAGTGCCGGCGCGGATCAGCCGCACCATGCCTTCCAGCCAGCGCCCGCAGAAAACAAACGCGGTATAGGCGGGGTCGCTGTGCGCCTCGGCCAGAGCCGCCAGCGGCAACGACGTAATGCCGCAAGCCGTTGCCGGCGCTTCGATCTTGTTGAAAAAGGTGCAAGTGATACCCACCTTCACCAGCTCCCGCGCCATGAAACAGATAGCCGAGGTCGTGCCGCCGACGGGCTTATCCGTATCGGGCCGGTCGGCGGTGTAGCCGTAAGTGATGTCGACAAAGGCGATATGCATGAAGGGGATTCTCTGGGGCCCGGTTCTGTAGTATAAACTTACTATACCGCACCAAGCCAAGGCCCCGTATTGATGACTATCCGCCCCGCCAGCCCCGCTTTCACCCGCCGCCGCTTTCTGCGGCTGGGGCTGATGGCGTCGGCGCTTGCGGTCAACTGGGCCTTGCCGCTGGATTTGCTGGCCGCCGAGCAAAACACGCTGGCCGTGCCGGTGCCAGTGCGCAAACCGCGTCCGCCGCGCCTTTTGATGATCGATCCCGGTCATGGCGGACGTGATCCGGGCGCCATCGGCCTCAGCGGCACGCATGAAAAAGACGTCACGCTCGACATCGCCCGCCGCATGGCGGAAGCGCTCTCCGCGCAACCCGGCGTCACGGTGAAGTTGACGCGCGACGAGGATATCTTCCTGCCGCTGGAAGAACGCGTGCGCATCGGGCGGCAGGCGCAGGCGGATTTGTTCCTCTCGGTGCATGCCGACAGCGCGCCCAACATGGCGGCGCGCGGATTGTCGGTTTATACGCTGTCCGAAAAAGCCACCGACGATTTTTCGAAGCTGCTGGCCGAGCACGAAAACGAAGCCGACATGATGGGCGGCATGGATTTGCCTCCCGCCGACAAGGAAGTCACTGCCATCCTGTTCGACCTTGCCGCGCGGCGTTCGCGCAACACGGCGCAGCATGCCAAGGCGAATTTCATCGAAGCGATGGGCCGCAACTGGCATCTGCTGGATAACCCCACGCGCGCGGCGAATTTCGTCGTGCTGCGCGCGCCCGACGTGCCGTCGATGCTGGTGGAAACCGGTTTCCTGTCCAACCCGAAGGACGAACAGATTTTGCGCGAACCGTTGCAGCGCGCGAAAATCGCGCGGCTGATGGCGAAAGATCTGGCGACGATTCTGGACGGACCGTTGTTCGGGAGCGGCTAGAAATCCGTCACCCCCGCGAAGGCGGGGGTCCATCTTGAAATAAAATGGATGCCCGCCTGCGCGGGCATGACAATATTTTACTGCTTCGTTCCGAGGAACGCGGCTTCTTCCGGCGTCGGATCGCGGCCCAGAACCGGATTGCGCTGCGGGAAGCGGCCGAAGCGCTGCACGATATCCAGATGCTGCTCGGCCAGCGACAACCATTCGTTTTCCTTGACGCGCTCGCGGATATAGAACAACGCGAGACGCTGGTTGCCTTCGCTTTCCGAATTCAGGAACGGCAGGTAGAACAGCATCTTGAAATTCTTGTCGATGCGGTCGTCGAAATGCTTGATGATGGCTTCGCGCGCCAACTCGACCGCGATCTCGTCGGTCTCGAAGGCGCGGCTGGTGCCGCGGAACATGCGGCGCGGGAATTGATCGAGCAGCAGCATCAGCGCCAGCATGCCTTCCGGCGTGCTTTCCCAGTTTTTCAGCTCGCCGGCCACGGCTTTCTCGTGCAGCGCGAGGAAACGCTCGCGCACGGTGGCGTCAAGCGCGTGGTCCTCCACGAACCAGCGGTCGCGGCCCACTTCGTAGAACCAGAAATTGAGTATGTCTTCGGCGCTGGGTGTTATAACCCGCCGAGATTACCCGAGGAAGGTTACGGAAGAATTACCACCAGAGGTTGCGGCTTAACATTTTGTCTTTTCACGGCCGATGGCTCAAAAACCGCTAAAATTGTAGGGAAAAACGGGGGTTTTTGGAGGGTATGAATTTGATCAGGCTGCGGCGAAATCTAGGGTTCAGACTCAATTTAACCACGTCATTCCGGGGTGAGCCGAAGCGTAGCGAGGCGAGAACCCGGAATCCCGTTTCCTGTTCGAACCCGAAGAAACCAAACGGGATTCCGGATAAATTTGCGTTCCCCCGCTGACGCGGGGCAAAGCAAATTTTCCGGAATGACGGGATCAAGTGTTTGTTTGGACTCAGGTTAAATTGAGTTCAGACCCTAGTGCAGCTTGCTCCAGACCCGGCGTTTGACGGCATACATTACCGCCGCGAAAACGATCAGGAACAGGACCACTTTCAGCCCCGTCTGGTGGCGCATCTCGAGATTGGGCTCCGATGCCCAGGCGAGGAATTCCACAACGTCGCGCGCTTCGTCGGCGGTCGTGTTCGGCGCGTTGTCGGCGAAGGTCACGGAGCCATCGACCAAAGGCGGCGGCATGGCGATCTGGTGGCCGGGGAAATAGGGATCGTAATTCATGCCGGTCGCAATCGTCTCGCCCGCAGGCGGCGTTTTGCCGAAGCCGGTCAGGATCGAATAAATATAATCTTCATGTCCTTTGCGCGCCTTGACGATCAGCGATAAATCCGGCGGCAGGGCGCCGCGATTGGCGGCGCGCGCGGCCTGATCGTTCGGGAACGGCGAGACGAACGCATCGGACGGACGGCCCGGGCGGTCGAACATGTCGCCATTGTCGTTGGGGCCGTCATGCACGGTAACTTCGGCGGCGAGGGCCTTCACTTCGGCTTCGCTGAAACCAAGCTGCGTCAGGTCGCGGTAGGCCAGCAATTTCATGCTGTGGCAGGTCGCGCAAACCTGCTTGTAAACCTGAAAGCCGCGCTGCAGCGTCGCGCGGTCGTAGGTGCCGAAAGGCCCCTGTTCCGGCCACGTGACATGCACGGGCTCCAAAGCGCCGTCCTCGGCGCGGAGCGGCAGCGCGGCCAATCCGGAAAGCAGGACAAGAAGGCAAAGCAGCGAGCGCGACATATCGACCTCAACCTTTTTTCAGCACGGCTTCCGAAATACTATTCGGCAGCGGCAACGTCTTCTCAACTTTCGGCAAAAGCGGCGACACGATCAGGAAGAAGGCAAAGTAAACCGCGGTCGCGATCTGCCCGATCAGTACATAGGCGCCTTCCGGCGGCTTGCCGCCGATATAGGTCAGCGTCACGCAGGCCGCGATGAATACCCAGAACAGTTTCTTATAGACGGGGCGGAACACGGCGCTGCGCACCGGCGAACGGTCGAGCCACGGTAAAAAGAACAGCAGGATGATCGAGCCGAACATCAAAATCACGCCGCCGAGCTTGGATGAAATCAGCACGATATGCGTGAAGGGAATGGTGATGTCCCATACGAACGAACGCAGCATGGCGTAGAAAGGCAGGAAGTACCATTCCGGCACGATATGCGCGGGCGTCACCATCGGGTTGGCGGGAATATAATTGTCGGGATCGCCCAGCATGTTCGGCGCGTAGAAAATCACCAGCGCGTAGAAAATCACGAAGAGGCACAAGGCGAAGGCGTCTTTCGCCGTGTAATAGGGATGGAAGGAAATCGTGT
>JAATFY010000182.1 GCA_015654915.1 Rhodospirillales bacterium | reverse complement strand
GGCATGGTCACTTACGACGCGCTGGATCAATTACGCCACGACCGCGAAAATGCGGCGCTGCTGGCGCAATTCAAGGCGCATCGCGACGATCTTGGTTACGCGCTGCTGCTGAAACGCTACCGGCCCGATGTCATGCATGCCAGCGCCGCGCAAATCGATCAGGCCGCGCGCGACACGATCCCGGACGTGCCGACGCTGTTCTGGAGCTTCCGTTTCATGGTGGGGATCGGTTTCTATTTTATCGCCCTGTTCGGCTACGGCTTCTATCTTGCCAGCCGCCGCCGGCTGCAAAACAAGCGCTGGTTCCTGAGGCTGGCCCTCTATTCGCTGCCGCTGCCGTGGATCGCCGCCGAGCTCGGCTGGATCGTGGCCGAAGTCGGCCGCCAGCCATGGACGATTGACGGCGTGTTGCCGACTTTCCTTTCCGTGTCTTCCGTCACAGCGGGACAAGTCTGGACATCCCTGATCGGCTTCGTGGTCTTTTATACCGCGCTGCTGGCAGTCGATATATTCCTGCTGCTGAAATATATCCGCCTCGGGCCCGCGCCCGCCACCATGAACGAGGAGGCCGCCTGATGTTCGATTATGAAATCCTGCGCCTGATCTGGTGGGTTGTGCTCGGCATTCTCCTCATCGGTTTTGCCGTAATGGACGGTTTCGATATGGGGTCGGCGGCGCTGCTGCCTTTCCTCGGGCGCAACGACAGCGAACGCCGCATCATCATCAATACGGTCGGGCCGGTATGGGAAGGTAATCAGGTGTGGTTCATTCTCGGCGGCGGCGCGATTTTCGCGGCGTGGCCTTATCTGTATGCGGTCGCCTTCTCGGGATTTTATATGGCGATGTTCGTGGTGTTGTTCAGCCTTATATTGCGGCCGGTCGGTTTCAAATTCCGCAGCAAGATGCCCGACGCGCACTGGCGCTCTTTCTGGGACGGGTGCCTGTTCATCGGCGGCGCGGTGCCGCCGGTGATTTTCGGCGTCGCGTTCGGCAATGCGCTGCAGGGCGTGCCCTTCACCTTCGACGAAACGATGCGCATGACCTATAGCGGCACGTTTTTCGGTCTTCTCAACCCGTTCGCCCTCTTATGCGGGCTGGTCAGCCTTTCGATGATCCTGCTGCATGGCAGCAGCTGGCTGGCGGTCAAGACCGAAGGCGCCGTCGAAAAACGCGCGCGTAAAACGGCGGTGATTTTCTCATACGTCACGCTCGCCCTGTTCGGCGTTGCCGGTTTATGGATCGCGCACGGGATCGAAGGCTACGGCATCACAAGCGCCGTCGCCACGCAGGGCCCGTCGAACCCGATGCTGAAGACGGTCACCCATGCCGCGGGCGCGTGGATGGACAATTATCATAAACTTCCCGTTACCGTGCTGGTGCCAGTTCTTTCGATGCTTGGGGTCTTTCTGGTGCTGGCGGGTGTCCGGATGAAAAAGCCGCTGATATCTTTTCTCGGCAGCGCCCTGACGGTGGCGAGCATCATCGGCACGGCGGGCGTTTCCATGTTTCCGTTCCTGCTGCCCTCATCCGCCGATCCGGATGCGAGCCTGACGGTCTGGGACGCGTCATCGAGCCGCGGTACGTTGATTACCATGACGCTTGTGACCGTCGTTTTCCTGCCGATCGTTCTGGCCTATACAGGGTGGGTCTATCACGTGCTGCGCGGCAAGGTGACGGCGGCGGATATAAAGGAAAACGGGCAGAACCTGTATTAGATTTCGGGAGGACATCATGTGGTATTTCAGCTGGATTTTGGGGGCGGGCCTCGCCTGCGCGTTCGCCATCCTGAACGCGCTGTGGTTCGAGCTCGACGCCGACAAGGAAGCGGATAAAATTTCCGACGCCGGATGAACGGCGCAGGCTATTGATATTTAAAATAAAACGAAAACCGGTAGCGGCGTTAATGTCCCCTCTCGACTCTTTTCCGACTCTGTGATTGTCTGCTTTTTTCTAAAGCCGAAACGCTCCCTCAAACCTTAAGGAGACGATCATGGCGACATTCACGGCAACCGACGGAACCGAAATTTATTATAAAGACTGGGGAACAGGCCAGCCTGTCGTTTTCAGTCACGGCTGGCCCCTGAGCGCGGACGCGTGGGAAGACCAGATGCTGTTCCTGTCGTCGCGCGGTTACCGCTGCATCGCCCACGACCGCCGCGGCCACGGCCGGTCGGGCCAGCCTTCGAACGGCAACGAGATGAACAGCTACGCCGACGATCTTGCGGCGCTTGCCGCGAAACTCGACCTCAAGGACGCGATCCATGTCGGGCATTCGACCGGCGGCGGCGAAGTCGCCCGCTATATCGGCCGCCACGGCACGAAACGCGTCGCCAAGGCCGTGCTGATCGGCGCGGTGCCGCCGGTGATGCTGAAATCGGCCACCAATCCGAACGGTACACCCATGGAAGCGTTCGACGGCATCCGCGCCGCCGTGCTTGCCGACCGTTCGCAGTTTTTCAAGGATCTCGGCGCGCCGTTTTACGGCGCCAACCGGCCGGGCAACAAGGTGTCGCAAGGCTTGCGGGATTCGTTCTGGTTGCAGGGGATGCAAGCCGGATTCAACGCCGCCTTCGAATGCATCAAGGCTTTTTCGGAAACCGACTTCACCGAGGACCTTAAAAAATTCGACGTGCCGACGCTTATCCTGCACGGCGACGACGACCAGATCGTGCCGATCGCCGATTCCGCCATGCTCTCCGCCAAGCTGGTCAGGGACGCCCAGCTGAAAATCTACAAGGGCGCGCCGCACGGCATGTGCTCGACGCACAAGGACCAGATCAACGCCGATTTGCTTGCCTTCATCAAACAGGGCAAGGTCGAAGCCGGCATGGATGCGTCGAAGAAAAGCGCCGCCTGACAGCCGAACGTCCACCGCATTTCTGGCAAGGAATAATCATCATGAAACGCTCCCTTTTGCTGCGCGCGGCGATCTTGCTTGCGCTCGGATTTCCGAATCCCGCGGCGGCCAAGGCTCCGCAAAGCCGTTTCGCCGATGCAAACGGCGTGCGTCTGCATTACCTGATCGAAGGCAAAGGCGCGCCGGTCGTGCTGCTGCACGGCTACGCCGAAACGAGCCATATGTGGCTTCCGCTGATGGCGGAACTGGAAAAGACGCATACCGTCATAGCGCCGGACTTGCGCGGCGCGGGTCAATCCTCCACGCCGCCGGACGGCTATACAAAGGCCGTGATGGCGCAGGACATTCACGCCCTCGTCCACAAACTCGGTTACGATCACATTGAAATAGTCGGGCACGATATCGGCTTGATGGTCGCCTACGCCTATGCCACGCAATACCCCGCCGAGGTCGACCGTATCGTGCTGATGGACGCCTTTCTGCCGGGCGTCGGCGACTGGAAAAGCGTGTGGCTGATGCGCGACCTGTGGCATTTCCACTTCTACGGAAAAACCCCGCTGGCCCTCGTGAAGGGGCGCGAGCGCACCTATCTCGAGCATTTCTGGAACGATTTCGCCGCCGATCCCGCCCATTCGGTGCCGGAGGCCGACCGCGTGTTTTATGCGAAGGAATATGCCATGCCGGACCACATGCGGGCGGGGTTTGAGTATTTCCGCGCCTTCGAAAAAGACGCCGCCGACTTCGCCGGCTTTGCCCAAACGCCGCTGCCGATGCCGATGCTGGTCCTGACCGGCGAAAAAGCGTCAGGCCCGTTCCTGATCGAGCAGGCCAAGCTTGTAGACGATAATGTCGAAGGCGTCGTCGTCGCAGGCTCGGGACACTGGCTGATGGAAGAAGCGCCCGCTCAGGTCATTCCCAAAATCGTCGCTTTTCTCGACGCACCGGCGCCCTGAAGCGAAAACGGGCATTTGCGCCGTTGCCTTAAACGACGGCCCGTTATCAGCCGGTACGGGCGGGATTTTTCCTAGGCGCCCTCGACTTCCAGCGCGAAATCGATGTTGCCGCGCGTGGCGTGGCTGTAGGGGCATATCTTTTCGTGCGTCGCCTGCGCGAGAGCCGTAGCATCGGCTTTGGACCAGCCGGGAATTTTGACCTGCATTTTTACGGCGATGCCGAACCCGCCGCCTTCGCGCTGACCGACGGACGTACTGCATGTGACGGTGGCGCCGGAGGCGTCTTTCTTCTGTTGCTTGGCGAGGAAGTCCATCGCGCCGCCGAAACAGGCCGCATAACCGGCGGCAAACAGATGTTCGGGTGTCGTCGTGTCCGGCAACCCCGGGCCGCCCATTTCCTTGCGCACCGACAGGTTGACGCTGACCGAATGATCGGTCGTTTCCGAATGGCCGTTGCGCCCGCCGGTATTTACGGCGGTCGCCGTGACGAGCGGTTTGATGGTGTAGGCGGGCATGTTGTCCTCCGTTATCAGATGTTGATCGCATGCTTTACGGTCGATGGCGGAAATAAGATTTTCTAAACTCAACCCGCCTTCCTACGCTGAAGCTTCGGAAGGCACCCTACAACTTTTTTATTTGGGTGTCAGTCCGCTAAGAAGAGGCGGCCTGCCACCCGAAGCTTTAGCGTAGGGTGGCGGAGAGAAGTCTACCGGATAGTAACTGCTCTCACGATAGCAAATTACAAGGCTAATAGTGACGGTAAATGGCGGTTTCTCAATGGATATTAACTTAATGTTTTTGTTTCCTTGACATGCAACTATATGGTTGCATATAATGGCGTATGGTTCCCAATGAAGACAAGGTGTTCAAGGCCCTGGCGGATAATAGCCGCAGGCTATTGCTCGACCGGCTGCACAAGAAGGCCGGACTGACTTTAGGCGAGCTTTGCGAAGGCCATGACATGAGCCGTCAGGCAGTGACCAAGCACCTTGCTTTATTGGAGGCAGCAAATCTTGTTGTCCCGCAATGGCGGGGGCGCGAGAAGCTGCATTACCTCAATCCTGTGCCGATCAATGAGATTTATACACGTTGGATCAGCAAATATGAACGAGGACGGTTGCAGGCTCTTCACAATCTTAGACAAGCTCTGGAGGAAAAAGACGATGACTAAATCCGAATTTATCTACACCACTTACATCAAAACCACGCCGGAAAAACTGTGGGACGCCCTCACGAATGCCGAGTTTATGAAGCAATATTGGTTTGGCATGTATTGCACAAGCGAATGGAAGACCGGTTCGGCGTGGAAAATGCAATTCCACGATGGCGGTCTTTGCTGTACAGGCTCGGTTGTTGAAAGCAACCCGCCGAAGCGCCTTGTTCTTAAATGGCTGCAGGAAAAAGATGCGGAAATGAAGGCAGAAGGTCACTCGCTCTGCGTGTTTGATATCGAACAGGACGAAGGTGCAGTAAAGCTGACCGTCACGCACAGCATCGATAAAGCTCAATCGAAAACCATCGTCGGCGTTTCCGGCGGATGGCCCAAGGTTCTGTCCAATCTCAAATCGCTTCTCGAAACCGGGCAAGCGGTTGTTACGAGAAAAGTGGATTGCAGAGGGCAAGTAGCTTAAATTAGGGAAAGGTTTATTCACGACAGACTTCGCCGCGCTTTAGCCAAAAGCTAACGTGGCGAAGTTTGTTAATGCTTTATAGGTAATGCAGCGTAGCTCTGAGTACTGTAGCTAAATTCTGAGTACTGGCGGAGAGGGTGGGATTGCTTTCGCCGCACTGCGTGCGGCTCGAAGCCTGCCCTCGCGCAACTTTTTTTATTCTAGATGCGCTCGGTCATCGAACCCGGGCGCGCCCTTCAACGCCACCGACTTCAGCATAAACCATAAGGGGCCCGAAAGCCCCTTTGGTTTATGGCGGCGCAAGTCTTTCGCTACTCGCCCACGCTCTAAAGATTTAGCAGAATATAATCAGATGCCAACATGGAATCTGATGGAATAAGCACTGCGCTTTCTTAACAAGCGTTAATTTCCACACAGCTCTTAGCTTCACATTTTAGCGCATTCAATAACTGGACGTTCCTTTGAAATCGAGCAATGTGCGTTGCGGGCTACATAGCTCGATTGCTGAACTTTGCCAATTTTAAATAAGGGAATTGCATGACTAAGCCAGTAGAAAAAGAGCCAGTATATTTAAACCCACATCAACTCGCGCAACGCTGGGGTCTAACTTACGAAACGCTTGAACGCTGGCGTTGGCGTGGTACGGGGCCGCGTTTTATGAAAATCGGCTGGCGGATAAAATACAAGATCGAAGACGTTATCGCTTATGAGGAAAGCCACATGTATTCCGTCACGCCAAAAGATCCCGGCAAACCTGTTGGGCACCCGAACCCGCGCTAAAGATTGAGTGGGAATAAAGCAAGAACCCGCAATAGCGTTTAGAACCTTAGCCAGCAGACGGTTTCATTCCTAACATTGCCCGAATGGCTGCGCGGGCCCAAGGATGCTCTAAAGCTTTTTTGGCGCCGATAATTGCACCGATCGTTCCGGTTATGTAGCTAGCTGTAGTGGTCCAAGTTTCGGCTGCCGCCACTGCTTCAGGCAAGCTATGATATGAATTAAGATGCGTCACAACTTCTACCGCTGCGGCCCCAAATCCAAGAGCTCCTCCAGCTAGTGCTCCGGCTGAGGCGGGCCCACCAACGAGAAGGCCTGTCAATATCATGCCAGGGAAAATGCCCCCAAGTCGATCACCTAAAGAATATCTCTCATCTGAAACAGTAGATTGAACAGTCATAGATTATCTCCATAAGTTTATAAATCAAACCGGTAGCAACGTTACCGATCATTCAAAACACAGTAAAGTGTCTCACATTTCATGGTTAATGCTGCATACAATCGCATGCAGATGGCGGAGAGGGTGGGATTCGAACCCACGGTAGGGGGTTACCCTACAACGGTTTTCGAGACCGCCGCATTCGACCGCTCTGCCACCTCTCCGGAGGGAGGTTCGATAGCAGGTATGGGCGGAAGGAAAAAGGGGGTAAAAAGAGCGGGCCATGAGCAACGGTTGCGAGCCGTTGGTCGATACGGGCAATTTTACCAAAGCGCGTAAAATAGATTTACTGTATCTTCCGCTTTCACGATTTATTACGATTCCGCAGTGACCTCAAGTTCGACCACATGCAGGGTTTACTATGAGAAGCAAAAAAGAAAACATTGTTATTAGTGATGCTAAAGCCGGTGATTTTCCGGAAATTTTGGATATTTATACATATTACGTTGCCAACACTACGGTATCTCTCGAAGAGAGTCCTCCCGCGTTTGAAGAGATGCTGAAACGCTGGAAAGATTCCACGGATAAGTCGTTGCCATATCTGGTAGCGAAAATAGACGGGCGTATTGTTGGATATGCTTATGCTTTTCAATACCGCCCCAGGACTGCCTATAGATTTACGATAGAGGAATCAGTCTATGTTTCCAAGGATCATCAGGGTTTAGGGGTGGGGCACAGTTTGCTTTTCGACTTGATAAAGCAATGTAAGGAAAAGAATTATAAACAGATGCTGGCGGTCATTGCGGGCGCCGATAACCTTGCTTCCATCGCGTTTCATAAAAATTTGGGTTTTAAACAGTCCGGCGTGCTGGAAAAATTCGGTTTTAAATTCAATAAATGGGTCGATACTGTCTTGATGCAAAAAGAGCTGTGATAATTTTATGCGCGCTCGGTCATCGAACCGGCTGGCCCTTCAGCGTACCCGAATTCGCCAAAGATAAAGCCGCCTTTGGGCGGCTTTATCTTTGGCGGACCCGAGTGGATTCGAACCACCAACCTCTGCCTTCGGAGGGCAGCACTCTATCCAGTTGAGCTACGGGTCCGTATCAGGACAGGCGATAAATAACAGGGATCGGCGCGAAAGCCAACGGCCATGCCGCACGTTTATGGCCAACTTTAATATACAACAACATTGTCATTCCGGACGCCCTGAAAGGGCGATCCGGAATCCATGGAGCGTTTTAACGGCAAAACTGGTCCATGGATTCCAGATTCGCGCCTTCGGCGCGCCCTGGAATGACGCGCTCTTAATCCAATACGTCAGTCTAGCGGACTTAATTTTCCGACATTATCTTCACGCCGCCGTCGCTGCCTTGCGCGTCAATTGCAGGAAAATATCCTCGAGGTCGGTTTCCTCGGTCGAAAGGTCGGCGATCGCGAAACCGTTGACCTGCACCGCCATCAGCATCTGGCCGATGGTGATCTTGCTGGGCTGGTAAGCCAGCGTCAGTTGCCGCGGCCCCGTCAGCTCCCACCCGTGCGCGCGCATGTTCACCGGCACTTCGGTCAGGTCCTGATCGATGGTGATCGTCACGCGCTTGTTGTCGATGCGGCGCAGGAGATTTTGCTTGGTGTCGTTCGCGACCAGCGCGCCGTGATTGATGATGGCGATGCGGTCGCACAGTTCCTGCGCTTCTTCCAGATAATGCGTGGTCAGCAGCACCGTGGTGCCGTTGGCATTCAGCTGCCGCACATAACTCCATAGCGATTTGCGCAATTCGACATCGACGCCGGCGGTCGGTTCGTCCAGCACCAGCACCGGCGGTTTGTGCACCATCGCTTTCGCCACCATCAGACGGCGACGCATGCCGCCGGATAATGTGCGGGCGTAGGCTTTGGCCTTGTCGGTCAGATCGACGGCGGCCAGAAGTTCCGCCGTGATGCGCTCGCGCTTCGGCACGCCGTACAAACCCGCCTGCAATTCCAGCAGCTCAAAGGGCGTGAAGAAGGCATCGAGATTGAGTTCCTGCGGCACCACACCGATGGCCGAACGCGCAAGGCGCGGCTCGTCGGCGACTTCGTAACCCCAGATGCGCGCCTCGCCGGATGTTTTGATGACAAGGCTGGCGAGGATATTGATCAGCGTCGATTTGCCCGCGCCGTTGGGGCCGAGCAGGCCGAATATGCTGCCGCGCGGAATATTGAGATTGATATCTTTCAGCGCTTCCTTGGGCGGCATGTTCTTGCCGCCGCGATAAATCTTGGTCAGGCCCTTGATCTCGACGGCATAAGCCGGAAGAGGCGCGGAATCGGCGGAAGAGGGGGCGGCGGCCATGGGTGTAAGGGGGCTTGAGAAACAGGGAACTTTTCTATAACGTAACGGTCATTATAGCAATCGGATTAGCTAATTTATCGGCGAAAGAACAGAGAATGTCTAAAAAAATTATACCGCCTCTGCAATATGGCAGTCCCGCGGAACGCACGGAAAAATATATCGCCGCCGCAAAACGTGAATTCGAATTGCGCCGCAATACGGAAATGTGGTGGGGAAACATGCGCGAAGCCATGCGCTACGATCCGGTAAAAACCATAAAAGCCGCTGCCGAAATGCTGGAAACCCTGCAGGCGCCCTCCGTAAATACCGGGGTTCTGACCGACATGTTTGCGTGGCGAATGGCGGCCTTTCTTGTCTATCACGTTTCCCGCATCGCCGACCAAAACCGCGAGCTGGCCGTGAATACGGTCACGACAGCGTATCCCTATCTTCCGCATGAAGGCGGCGTAAAAACGAAAGCGGATAAATTCCTTGCCGCGGCCAGAGTCGCCTGATTTAACGGGCTTTCCACCGCCGCAAAAATCTGGATTGCAGGACGAAAATCTGTGCTAGAAAACCGCATGCCCGCACCAATGCCGCCCGAAACCATTCTTGTCGATACGACCGAGCTTTATTGCGACGGGACGACGGCCGCGGCCCCCGGCAGTCTCGGCCATCCGCGCGTGTTTCTGATCATGAACAGGGACGGCTTCGTCGACTGTCCTTATTGCGACCGGCATTTTGTCCTGGCCGCGAATGCCGACGCGCGCCGTGCGGGTCATTAGAGCCAGCCTTATCTTTCCCCGTCATGCCCGCGAAAGCGGGCATCCCGTTTTCTGTTCTGTACAAAAACAAACCAAACGGGCTCGATGCGAAGCATTGAGTTAACTTCAACTCGCTTGCTGCCTACGCAGCAAGCCGGCTCGCGTGGCTCACTGCTTTCGCCACTTGGCCGGAATGACGAATGGATAGTTGCATGAGTTCCGCCAGCACGACGCCCAACACGCTTTACCTGATCGACGGTTCCGGATTCATTTTCCGCGCCTTCCACGCCCTGCCCGACCTGACGCGCGCCGACGGCACGCATATCGGAGCGGTCCTAGGCTTCTGCAACATGTTGCACAAGCTGATGGGCGAATTGAAGGCCGAGCATATCGCCGTGATTTTCGACGCCGCCCGCAAAACCTTCCGCAACGATATTTATCCCGATTACAAGGCGCACCGCCCGCCGCCTCCCCCGGAACTTATTCCGCAATTCGCCCTGATCCGCGACGCGACGCGCGCCTTCGGCATTCCCGCTATCGAAGCGGCGAATTACGAGGCCGACGATCTGATCGCCGCCTATGCCAAGGCCGCCGTCGCCAAAAAACAGAATGTGCGAATTGTCTCAAGCGACAAGGATTTGATGCAGCTGATCCGCCCGGGCGTCGAGATGTTCGACCCGCTGAAATCGGTTCCCATCGGCGCCCTTGAGGTGATGAATAAATTCGGCGTCACGCCAGATAAAGTGGTGGATGTGCAGGCGCTGGCGGGCGACAGCACCGACAATGTGCCGGGCGTCCCCGGCATCGGCGTGAAAACGGCGGCGGAACTGATCAATCTCTACGGCGACCTCGAAACGCTTTTAAAACGCGCGGGCGAAATCAAGCAGCCGAAACGCCGCGAGGCCTTGGTGGAAAACGCCGAAAAAGCACGCATCTCGAAAAAGCTCGTGCTTCTCGATGATAACGCGCCGCTGCCGGTGCCGGTAGGCGAGCTTAAGGCGCGGTTTGATCACAAAACCGAACTTGGCGCATTCTTGCAGCAGCAAGGTTTCCGTTCGCTGCTGGCGCGCATGAATATCGGCAGTACCGAAGCGCCTGCACAGGAAACGGCACCCACACCGCTTGCCGAAAAAATGCTGGACGCCGTGCCGGAAAGCGGCGACGCGCCGCATGCCGATAAACTCGCGCACGCCAAGCAGGATTACGAACTGGTACAGGACATCGCGCGGCTGAAAGGATGGGTGGAAGCCGCGCGCGCCAAAGGGCACATGGCGATCGATACCGAAACCGATTCCCTTACCGCAAGCACCGCGAAACTGGTCGGCATTTCCCTCGCCATCGAGCCCGGCAAGGCTTGCTATATTCCGGTCAATCATATCGACCCGAACGCCACGCCATCGGACGGCGGTTTTTCCTTCGATGCCGCGAAAGCGCCGAAGCAGATAAAACTTCCGGTAATTGTGGAAGCTTTGCAGGCGCTGCTGGCCGATCCGGCCGTGCTGAAGATCGGGCACAATCTGAAATACGATTCGCAAGTGCTGGGCCAACATGGTCTGGTCATTGAACCCTATGACGACACCATGTTGCTGTCCTATGTTCTTGCCGCCGGTCTTCACGGCCACGGACTCGATGAACTCGCCGAGCTGCATTTCAAGCACAAGATGATTTCCTATAACGATGTCACCGGCAGCGGCAAAAGCCGCATCACCTTCGACCGCGTGCCGCTGGAACAGGCCACCAACTATGCCGCCGAGGACGCCGATTTCACGCTGCGGCTCTGGCACCTTCTGAAACCGCAGATCGCGCAGCAGCATGTGACGCGCGTTTATGAGCGCATCGAGCGGCCTCTGGTTCCGGTCGTCGCCGAAATGGAGCGCACCGGTATCCGTATCGATCCGGAAGTGCTGAAAAAGCAAAGCGGCGGCTTTGCCAAGCGCCTGCAGAAACTGGAAGAGGAAATCCACAAGCTGGCTGGCCATCCGTTCAATGTCGGATCGCCCAAGCAGCTTGGCGACGTGTTGTTCGGCGAAATGAATTTACCCGGCGGCAGCAAGGGCAAGACCGGCGCTTATTCCACCGCCGTCGACGTGCTGGAGGATCTCGCCGAGGCCCATCCCATCGTCGCCAAAGTGCTCGACTGGCGCGGCGTGGCGAAGTTGAAATCGACCTATACCGACGCGCTGCCGGAACAGATCGATCCCAAAACCGGCCGCGTGCATACGTCGTTTTCCCTCGTGGGCGCGGCGACGGGGCGTTTATCATCCACCGACCCGAATTTGCAGAATATTCCCATCCGCACCGAAGACGGCCGCGCCATCCGTCAGGCTTTCATCGCCGACGAAGGCTATGAATTGCTCTCGGTCGATTATTCGCAGATCGAATTGCGGCTCGCCGCCGAAGTCGCCGACATCAAGGCCCTTATTCAGGCCTTCCATGACGGCGTCGATATTCACGCCCTTACCGCCAGCCAGGTGCTGGGCGTGCCGTTGAAAGACATCACACCCGACAAGCGCCGCGCGGCGAAAGCGATCAATTTCGGCATCATCTACGGCATCAGCGGCTTCGGGCTTGCGAAACAGATCGGCATTTCGGCGGGCGAGGCGAATGAATTTATCCGTCAGTATCTCGACCGCTTTCATGAATTGCGCGACTGGATGGAATCGACCAAGGCGTTCGCGCATACGAACGGCTACGTCGAAACCCTGTTCGGCCGGCGCGTTTACATCAATGGCATCAACGATAAAATGCATGGCCGCCGCATGGGGGCCGAGCGCGCCGCCATCAACGCGCCGCTGCAGGGAACAGCCGCCGACATCATGAAACGCGCGATGATCCGCGTGGGCCCGGCTTTGCTTGAGGCCAAGCTCGGCGCACGGTTACTTTTGCAAGTGCATGACGAGCTGGTGTTCGAAGTGCCGAAGAAAGAACTGGAAGCGACCGAGAAGCTGGTGAAACAGGTGATGCAGGACGCGCCGCTGCCCGCCGTGAAACTGAAAGTGCCGATCATCGCCGAGGCCGGCCATGCCCTTAACTGGGCGGCGGCGCATTAAAAAACAACGTCGCCCCGGCGAAGGCCGGGGCCCAGTTGAACTATCCGCCGCATCGTATTTGACAAGGCCGTCAGGGGCCGGTTTTTGCCGCCTTGTCGAGATCAGTTATAATCGAAAGACCGGCTGGATCCCGGCCTTCGCCGGGATGACGCTTATTTTTACGCCTGCTTCTCCACCCCGAAATAAAACCACTCCTCGCCGACCGGACAGTCTTCCTTCGGCATGATGATGTAGCCGCTATCAAGCGCCATGACGGTTTCGCCGCTTTCACGGTGCGCCATCGCCTGCCCCTTGCCGACCGGCTCCAGATGTTTCCATGATTTCGGGAATTTGCCCATATCGTCGCGATAAAATACATGTGTCACCGTCACAAGGCGCGGCGCGGTCAGATGCGCGGGCTCCGGCTTCGGCTCCGGCGTCATTTCGAGGTAACGCAGCGCGTTGCGGATGGCGCGGTAGGCAACCTCAGGCGCGTTCGGGTCCTTGTGCTGGCCGCATTCGATATTCACCGCCATGGCGCCGAAACGGCGCGCGTATTCGATGGAGCCCGTCGATTCTTCGTCCTTTTCCTTGGCGGCTTTCTTCCGGCCGGTCGCGGCATAGGCTTCTTCCCAGCCGGTCAATAACGTATGCGGGCCGAGGCTGGCGGCGAAGGCTTGTTCCTTGGCATCCGTCGGCGAGACGAAAATGAACGGCTCGCCGCCGACCGTATAGGAATGGATCGCCAGATGCACGTCGCACGCTTCCAGCATAGGGCACAGGATGTTGCCGAGTTGCGCTTCGTAACAATCCGGCTTCGCCATCGGCACCAGATAGCGGTTGAGATTGCGCTCGGTATAGCGCTTGTCCTGATCGTAGGCGCGCGGATTGCCGATCGGCACGAAAGTCACCTGCCCGCGCGTGATCTGCAGCTGGCCGGAGTCGATTTCCGCCATCACGCGATTGCAGCCGACGGTGCCGCATTTTTCGTTGCCGTGAATGGCGCCGATAACGAGGAATTTCGGGCCGGGCTCCAGCCCCGCATATGTGACGGCGCGTATCATTTTAGTGCAGTCGTATAAGTTGATAGGGGCTGTCGAGCGAGAAACCGGGAATTTCGATATCGAACGTTTCGCCGCGTTCGTTTTCCATCTGGTAGGAACCGGTCATGATGCCGGAGGGCGTGGCCAGCGGCGTGCCGCTGGTATAATCGAACATGTCGCCGGGCTCCAATACAGGTTGCTCGCCGATCACGCCGGGGCCGCGCACTTCGTGCAATTCGCCGCGCGCGTCGGTGATGCGCCAGTGGCGGCTGCGCAATTGCACCGTCTCCTGCCCCAGATTTTCGATGGTGACGTGGTAGGCCCAGACGAAATGATTGTCGTTCGGCGCGGACTGGTCGTCGAGATAGGACGGGCGGACGGTAACGCGAATCTGGCGCGTCGTAGCAATGTATTTCAGGGGTTTCTGCACTGTTCCTCCTTGGGGAAACGGGAACAGTCTAGCCGAAAGAGGGGTTAGTTGCTAGTTGTTAGCGGTTAGTTGTTAGCGATTTAAATTATTGATCAGCTAACCGCTGGCAACTAAGGACTAGCAGCTATAAGCGGGTGTAGCTCAATGGTAGAGCAGAAGCTTCCCAAGCTTACGACGAGGGTTCGATTCCCTTCACCCGCTCCACGCACAACCGCACCTTAACTTGCCGCCTTCGCGGCAAGCCCTTCACCCGCTCCACGCACAACCGCACCTTAACTTGCCGCCTTCGCGGCAAGCCCTTCACCCGCTCCATTAGGTTTGCTTATGAGCGCAGCGAATTAGCAAATCTTATGTCCGCCGAAGCCTTGGCGAAGGCGGACTATCAGACGAGAAAACCCTCACTATTTTCTCCGTTGACCTTCCGTTCCTTTGCCAGCATCCTGTGTGGCAGAGGCAGGACTTTCCTGTCTTCGGGGCGTGATAACCCCTGCTGTAACCGGTTTGTGTGACCGTTTCGCACTCCTCGACTATGGTCGGGGAGGCGTAAGTGTATGTCCAAGCCGAAAGGCCAAAGGCTTACGCGACCTCTGTTACAGCAGGTTTATCAACTCCCCGATCACCAGAGGGTGAAACCCTTCTGGTTGACTTCTTGGTCACCGGGGAAGTTCTCTGCTCACTGATAACCAGCAGTTTACGGCAACAGAAAACAGCCTCCATCGTCCGTATATCGACGGCTTGCGCGGTATTGCGATCCTCATGGTTGTCGCCGTCCATACGGCGGCATTTTGCCGAGATGAGGCAGCCGATCTTTTTCACTTTCATTTTATTGAGCGCTTTATAAATGCGGGCGCGCGTGGGGTGCAGTTGTTCTTTATGATCAGCGCATTTACGTTATTCGCGTCCTCGAAAATTCGCTTTACGATCGACAAAAAACCGACGATTTCATTTTATCTTCGACGCGCCTTTCGCATCCTGCCGTTCTGGTGGCTGATAAACGCCATTTATATGCTGATGGCCCATCGAACGGTGGCAAGCAGCCTCCCCGATTACTTTCTCTATTTCGGATTTATGATTCACCGCAACAGGGCGCAGGCGGAACTGTTCCCCATGGGCTGGTCAATTTTTGTGGAAGAGACATTCTACTTATTTTTGCCGCTCGTTTTTTGTTACGTAACAAATCTATCAAAAGCCACATGGTTTGGCATTATGACACTGGGATTGGCCTTCTTCTGGAATTATGCCGCGCCGCGTCTGAATGTTCCCGCCGAAAATTCTTTTGTCTTTCCGCTTCATCACTGGTTTTGTTTCGGGGTCGGGATCATTTTATATTACTGGAGCATCCACCCTGCGTTTAAAACCGGCATTCTGGAAAGTCGGACCGTTCTTGTTTTGTTGGATGTATTGGCCTTCATAATCCTTGGTCTTTTCCTGACTTCAAATCTCATTCTGGCAACAGCAGCTCTGGCCGTTATGTTTATTGCGTCATTTTCTGAGAAATCCTTTTTTGGCAAGATAACTAGAAATCGGGTTCTGGGAAAGTATGGAGTTTACTGTTACTCGATATATCTATGCCACGCTCTTATTCTAACCTATCTTGATCCTATAAAGATTTGGATATTCAATGGACTGCACCTTAATCAATCATGGGGTGAAGTGAGATTTTTTGTTTGGTTCGCTATCGCATGCCCAACAACCCTTTTAGCGGGCTATGTAATGTTTAATTTGATAGAGAAGCCGTGCATCAATATAGGCAAATTCATCATAAAAAAGATGAATGGCGTTTAAGCCGCAGCCTGCGCCATACCGTCGACAAGATAACGGATCGCGGTGTCAAACAGAGCCGCCGGCAGACGGCTGACGTTCTGGATATTGAAACGATCGGCAAGGCGGCGCTCGACGCGGAATTCATGCTCGCCGGAATTATACGCGACATAAGCGATCAGGGCGCTGAGCGATGTCAGTTCGTTCGCCGAAACCGTCGCGGCGGCTTTGTCGTCATTGCGATTTTGCATCCAGCTCTCGGAGGTAAGGACGGAAACCACCGACATCGGCGCGTGGTTTTCATTGTGTGACCTGCCAATCATAATAAACCTCCTCTGAAATTTTTAACCTTAAGAACCTGAACCTGATTTCTGGCTTTCGTGTGCAATCTTTGCGGCTTTTTCGGGATTCAGCGATTTTGCTGGTCTATCGGCCTTTTTATTACCTAAAATATGCAATATCGATGACTTTGTTGCCCTCATTATACATACCAATAGATGGTAACAAAATACCAAAAAATAGTTGCACACAACTTTTCTATGGTTTATAAATAATTAAGGAAAGAATCATGTTGGCAGAGAAGTTGAATGAAAGTAATGCATTGCTTGCGCTCGTTACTCCCAAAACGGTAATTGTATACCATAAATAGTTGAGACCAGAACGCGTGCAGAGCAATGCGCCTGAATTTTATGTTGTGAGTTGAATGAGATGATCACCGCCGCCCAACTACGAGCCGCACGAGGCCTCCTCGACTGGACCCGCACCGAGCTGGCCAAGGCCGCGAACATTTCGCCCGAGACGGTGAAGAATATCGAGCATGGAACTTTCCGTCCGCAGGAACAAACCGCGGAGCAGATCAAGGCGGCGTTCGCCGCGCATCATGTGGAATTTACGGAAGACGAAGGCGTGCGGTTCAGCCGCGACACTGTTCTTCGGTTTGAAGGCGCTGAAGGCTTCAAGAAATTTATGGACGATGTTTACGAAGAAGAAAAGAAACCTTCGGCCCGCATGGACGGCGACAAGCCGGTATGCGTCAGCAGCTTCGACGACCGCCAGTTCGACAAGCATCTCGGCGATTACTATATGTTGCACGCTCGGCGCGTGAAAGAGTTGGGTAACGTCAAGGTTCAGGTGCTGGTTCAGGAAGGCCCGTTTCACTGCCTGCCAGAAGAACGGCAGGGAACCGGCGGATTTCGCGAATACCGCTATAACCCGCAACAGGCAATAGGCAACGTTCCGTTTTACGTTTACGGCGATAAGCTGGCGATCATGATGTTCGAAGATAATGAGACGCCGCAGATCGTTGTGATTTGTTCGGCTCTGGTTGCGAAAACATATAGAGAGCAGTTCAACGTCCTCTGGCAAGCAGCCAAACCCTGTTTTTCAGAGGCGCGCTTCAAAGAAAAGAAGATTAGATAACGTAATTTTTTGAAAGATTGAGTAATGTCATTACCTGACGACACAACGCCATCAATGGTGGCAGAAAAACCGGACCTATGGGACCGCCGTTATGCGGACGAAGGTCATATTTGGGGTAATGACTCCAGCCCGACAGCGGATCTTTTAAGAGATACTATCCGCAATCAGCCCGGCAAAGGCCCGCAGCTTTTTATGTTGTGTGATATCGGCTGCGGTTACGGACGCGACGCGCTTAAATTTGCCGCGGCGGGCCATACGGTTCTGGCGATCGACCCTTCGAAAAAAGGGCTGGAACTGGCGTCTGCTACTCAACGGCAATTAAACAGCGAAGGACTTATGAAGGGGAGCGTCACTTTTATGCATGGCACCATGGCCCATGTCCTTGATGCACATGTGGGACATTTCGATGCCATATATTCCCATCGTACTATCCATCTTCTGGACCCTAAACCGGTAGACGATTTTGCAGTTAAGGCCGCGGAACGGATTGTCCCCGGCGGCTTCCTTTGCATCGGCGCGCGCTCCCCCAAAGATTTCAATCCCGAACAGATGAAGGCGCTTACGGTACACGGCAAAACGGTTCGCGATGCCGTTTATACCGACAAAAAACGGGAAGGCCACGTCCTGCATTTCTGGGACAAAGCCCGTTTCCGCGAAGTCTTCGCACGCGACTTTAACATCAAACAATTTGTAACAACCACAGAGTTGGAAGCCGTCACAAACCCCGGCGTCATGACTTCGCTTCTTATCATGCTTGCGCAGAGAAAAACGAATGGCTCAACCCCCAAAGTTTCCGCCGGTTGAATTATTCGTACTCTGCACGGCGCAAGATTGACGCTCTAATGAATACAAACCTTTACTCGAGTGCTGCCATCTTGCGATCACATACGTAAGATCCGCCGCGCCTTGCGGCAAACGGTTTCAATATCCTGCCTTACCCCGCCGGCCACACCGCTACTTTCTGGATACAACTTCAATAGACTAACCAGTTCCGCGATCAGCGGCCGTAAAGTTTCGTATTCATTTACGGCCTGTACGATCAACTCAGCGTTCGTCCGCGCGTCGGCGCCATCCATAGTTTTGGTCTGTGCGATGACCTCAAGCCCGTCGAGAGTTGCGACATAAGCCTCGATATCCGAGCCTTGAGCATGATGATGGCACGTCCAGCGTGGCGGGGTCGGACCGGCCACAAAGCGAATGACGGAAGCACGTGCGCCGGACGGCGCTTTTTCTTTGGGCGCGAACCGGCGATTGCTCATCGCCGGCTCCGGATTTCGTCCATGCGCAAATCGAGCAGAAACGCCATGACGCCCTGAAAATCGCGCTGCGGGATTTTGGCGACATGGTCGACGCTGAACTCGGCCTCCACCAAAGTTTGCACGAGTTCCTGTGGCATGTCGTGGCTGGAAGCGACATGCGCGAGGACGGCGTAAAGCGCGAGAAGACTGTGCGAATTGAGAAGTTCGCCGGATGACGATCCACTATCCGGAGTGTTGCGGTGCATGAAGGGAACGACCGTATTATCCGCGGCATTCGCGGTAATTGTTTCGATCGACTCGTCGGATACTATCTCGGACCTGACCGGCACGGCATTCATGATGCCCTCCAAATCTAATTTCTTCTATTCCGCGAGTGTCATGATTTTCGCCGCTTTGACAACGGCTGAATTCATAGGATTGGTCCATTGCGAAGCCCTGCCAAGGCTATATTCGGGCGAAGTAGTTATTTCATATATCAAGCCTGACGGTTTCCTATACTTTCCGGATCGACATGACTTTCTGCAGTTATTGCGCTAAAAGAAAAGCATTCGCAGGAACTTGATTGACGGTGTGCATATGGACAGGATGGGCAGTCTTACGGCGCGCCAAATAAAAGCGGCCCGCGCCCTTGTCGATTGGTCGCAGGACGATCTGGCCGCCGCATCGGGCCTTTCCGTCGCGACCGTAAGGAAACTGGAGCTTGGTCACATCTCGCCGCGCGGCAAAACCACGCAGATGCTTCGGCAAGCTTTTGAGAATAACGGCCTCGAATTTATCGAGCCCGGTGGTGTACGGCATAAGCCGGAGGATATAACGATCTATCAAGGTCGCGAAGGCGCCAAGGCTTTCTTCGACGATGTTTACCAATCCAGCAAAAAAAGGCGCGGCGAAATAGTGCAAGTTTGGCCATCAACAGGACAGTTTTCCGAGGTCATCGGCGATTATAAAACTTTTCACTACGAAAGAATGAAGGCAATAACAGACGTCATCGCGGTGAAATCCATTATAACCGAAGGGGATGCCTCGCAGGCCGCGCCCTATTGCGAATGCCGCTGGATCTCCAAGCATTATGTCGACTCAGTGCCTTTTTACGTTTACGACGATAAGTACGCGATTATTCTCACCAAGTCCGATCCATCGCCGAAGATAGTCGTTTTCCAATCGCATGTGATAGCCGAAGCTTTCCGCCACCAGTTTTATTCCATGTGGGAAAAGGCGACGCCTCTCAACAGGGTCGAGAAAATGGAAACGCCATCCAAAAGAAAGCGGTAACCTACCGCCCCACACTCACATATCTGAAACCCGCCGCCCGCATATCGGCGGGGCTGTAGACGTTGCGCAGGTCGATGAGCACCGGCTGTTTTAATGCCGCTTTCATTTGTTTTATATCCAGCGCGCGGAACTCGTTCCATTCGGTGAGGATGACGGCGGCATCGGCGTCCTGCATCGCCGCGTAAGGACCATCGCACCACGTTACGTCCTTCAATAACGTTTTGGCTTCCTTCATTCCCGCCGGATCGTAGGCGCGGATAACGGCTCCCGCTTTCTGCAGCGCGGGCACGACATCGAGGCTGACGCTGTCGCGCATATCGTCGGTGTTCGGCTTGAAAGTGAGGCCGAGCACGGCAATGGTTTTGCCTTTCACCGAACCGCCGCAGGCGGCGATGATACGATCCGCCATGCCGGTTTTGCGTTTCGTGTTGATGTCGATGGTGGCCTCGACAAGGCGCAACGGCGCGCCCTTGTCCTGCGCAGTACGGGCGAGAGCCACCGTATCCTTGGGGAAACATGAGCCGCCGAAACCCGGCCCCGCATGAAGGAATTTCTTTCCGATGCGCCCGTCGAGCCCCATGCCCTTCGCCACCACCTGCACATCGGCACCGACCTTTTCGCACAAATCGGCGATCTCGTTGATGAAAGTGATCTTGGTCGCCAGAAAAGCGTTGGAGGCGTATTTGATCAGTTCGGCCGTCTCGAGCGACGTCAGCACCGTCGGCGTTTCGATCAGGTAAAGCGGGCGGTAAAGCGCCTTCATGACCTCCGCGGCGCGGTCGCTTTCGCAGCCGAGGATGATGCGGTCGGGCTGCATGAAATCATTGATTGCCGAACCCTCGCGCAGGAATTCGGGGTTGGAGCAAACGTCGAATTCGGCCTCTGGATTGGCCTCATGCATCCGCCGCACAATCTCGCGGCCGGTGCCGACCGGCACCGTCGATTTGGTGACAACGACGGCATAGCGCTTGAGGCTCCGCGCAATTTCTTCGGCGGCTTTATAAACATAACTGAGATCGGCATAACCGTCGCCGCGCCGCGCGGGGGTGCCGACGGCGATAAACACGGCATCCGCCGAATCCATGGCGGGCATCAAAGTGGCGGCAAAGACCAGCGTGCCGCGTTCCATGTTTTTGGCGACAAGCTCGTCAAGGCCGGGCTCGAAGATCGGAATATCGCCTTTCAGCAGGGCGGCCATGCGTTCCGGATTTTGGTCGATGCAGGTGACCTTGTGGCCGAACTCGGCGAAGCAAGCCGCCGACACCAGCCCGACATAACCAGCACCCATCACCACGATCTGCATGGGAATCCCTTAACGGAGAAGGTTTTTCAGGACGCCGCGCACCTGCGGGCCGATCTCGGGATGCGCCAAGGCAAAGGCGGCATTGGCTTCGATAAAGCCGACCTTGTCGCCGCAATCGTAGCGCGTGCCCTCGAAGCGCAACCCGTGGAACGGTTGCTTTCCTATCAGCTTCGCCATGCTGTCGGTGATCTGGATCTCACCGCCCGCGCCGGTGCGCTTGGCTTCAAGCTCATGGAAAATTTCCGGCTGCAGGATATAGCGCCCAATGATCGAAAGCGTGGAGGGCGCCTTGGCCGGTTCCGGCTTTTCGACCAGGCCTTTGACCTTGGCCAGCCGCCCGTCGTCTTTTTCGACATCCAGAATGCCGTAACGGCTGGTCTGCTCGCGCGGCACGTCGACGACCGCGACCAGATTGCCGCTGACCTCACCATACGCTTCCAGCATCTGCTGCAAGCAGGGTTTCTTCGCCAGCACCACGTCGTCCGCCAGCAAAATGGCGAAGGGCTCGTTCCCGACCAGATGCCGCGCGCACCATACGGCATGACCGAGGCCCAAAGGCTCGCGCTGGCGCGTGAACAGCAACTGGCCGGATTCGATTTCCGTCGATTCCAGAATGCTTAGGGCCTGTTTTTTGCCGCGTTTTTCCAGCGTGCGTTTCAGATCGTTGTTGCTGTCGAAATGGTCTTCCAGCGCACCTTTGCCGCGGCTGGTGACGAAAATGAACTGCTCGATGCCCGCCGCGCGCGCTTCGTCCACCGCATGCTGGATCAAAGGCCGATCAACCAGCGTCAGCATTTCCTTCGGCATCGCCTTGGTGGCGGGAAGGAAGCGCGTGCCGAGACCGGCGACGGGAAACACGGCTTTGCGGATGGGGGATTTCATCAGATGCCAACTCAGACGGCGCCGGGCGGCAGCGAGATGGATTCTTTCACCGCATCGCATATTTCTTCCAGCGAGAAAGGCTTGGCGATAATGCGATGCACGAGGGCGTCGAGGTTATGCGCCCGCATACGCTCCTGTGCATAGCCGGAGATCATGACGATGCGCAAATCGGGGAAGAGCCGCACTGCTTTGAGGGCGAGAGCGATGCCGTCGACATTCGGCATCACAATGTCGGTCACCAGAACGTCGAACTTTTCCTTAGCGAGGGCATCCAGCGCCTGCTGCCCGTCGGCCACGGCAACGGGTTTATGGCCAGCGGAGGCCAGCGATCGGACGATGAACTCGCGCCCAGCGGGATTGTCCTCGGCGATCAGGACGCGCGCGCCGGTGTCTTTGGGTTTGGAATTCTCATTCATTTTTCGGCTCGATAAAAACCAGATTGATTTCCGTAACGGTGCCCCGCGGGGCGTTGATGGTCGAGCGGAACCTTAACGTCTCGCCCGCGAATACTCTAGCCGCTGGCGCGTCAATCTGCCAGCTTTGCATGATTTTTCCGTCAGGGCCCACGGCGGACGCCAGAATATCGGGGATTTGCTGCGTATTTCTGGTTTCGTTATGGATGCCGCCCTCGATGATCAACTGGGTTATGCCGCCGTTGTACCGCAGCTCCGACCGCACCTGTTCGAACCCGAGTCCCTCGCCCGCATGGTATATATGCAGGCCGATTTTATTGTAAACGCCTTCGGTGAAGGGCCACATTTTGGCCGCCTGCTGGCGGCCGAACACCAGTCCTAAAAACAGAACGCCCAATATGACAGCCGCACCGATTCTAATACTCCAGCGCAGCCAGGACGGCAGCGGTTCTTCCGGCAGCGGGATAGTTTGCGGCTTCGCGGGCGCCGCCGGTTCGGGGTCCGGCGTGCGAGCGGCGACGGGCGGCGGCGCTTCGGCGGGATCGGACGACGCTTCGGCGCGCCAGCCATGGCGGCAATGGGCGCAATGCACCTGCCGCGGGCCCGCGGCGAACAGACTTGCCGATACCAGAAACCGCGCATGACAGAGAGGACAGGCCAAAATCATGCAAGGGTTATAGAAACCCGTCCCGTTTGGCGCAAGACAAGGTAACTTTTTCGGTTACCATTTTTTATCACCCTCCCCCTGCGGGCTTGCTGCGAATGCAGCAAGATAAGTCGGGTTTAGGGACCGGTCATGCCAGCCCGGTCGAATTTGCGCAGCAAATTCGGGGAGGGGTACATAATGACTCTGACCCCTCACCTGCAAAAACTAAGGACTTACTGCGTAAGTCCAAGTTTTTGCTTCCTCTCCCGCAAGGGGAGAGGGATATTTTTGGAAAGCAACACTGGACGCGCGGCAAGGGGGCTTTATGATGCCGGATGTATTCATCCGCTCGGGAAATTGTCCGCAATCATGCTTATCCAGTTCGAGCAAGTCAGCCTGAGTTACGACGCCGCCAAGCCGGTTCTGGCGGATGTCAATTTCGCGTTGCCGCCGAGCGGATTTTATTTCCTGACGGGGCCCAGCGGCGCGGGAAAATCCTCGTTGCTCCGGCTGATTTATTGCGCCGAAAAGCCGACCGCGGGCCGCATTTTCCTGTTCGGCCACGATACCACGCACGCGGCGCGCGCCGAGCTGCCTGCCTTGCGCCGCCAGATCGGCGTCGTATTCCAGGATTTCCGCCTCGTTCCGCATTTGACGGCCCTCGAAAACGCGGCGCTTCCCCTGCGCCTTGCCGGAGCCGAAGACGCCTATGTCGAGCGCCACGCCCGCGAATTGCTGGAATGGGTCGGCCTCGGCCCGCGTTTGCATGCCATGCCCGCCGAACTGTCCGGCGGCGAACAGCAGCGCGTGGCGATTGCCCGCGCCGTCGTCCACAAACCGAAACTTCTGCTTGCGGACGAGCCCACCGGCAATGTCGACGACGAAACCGCCATCAAGCTGTTCCACCTGTTCGACGAGCTTCATAAAATGGGCACGGCGGTCATTCTGGCGACGCACCAGCAAAATCTGGTCGAGCGTTTCAACAAACCGGCCCTGCGCCTGAAGGCGGGGCATCTGGCTTTCCAGATGTCGAAGGCGGCGTAGATATGACTTTCTCCGCCCGTTTTAACTAGGTGGCCGCGACCTATGACCAATGCAGGCCGACCTACACCG
>JAATFY010000054.1 GCA_015654915.1 Rhodospirillales bacterium | reverse complement strand
GCCCGGATAAAGCCCTTCGGGAATCTCGCCGATATTCTCACCCAAAGCCTCGCGGTAACGCAGATAAGTCGTGCGGGCCAATACATCGACCTGCGTGCCGGCATCGTTGAAATAATATTCGCGCGTCACGTCATATCCGGCCTTGGCCATCAGATGCGCCAGCGTATCGCCGATCACGGCGCCGCGCACATGACCTGCGTGCATAGGCCCCGTCGGATTGGCGGAAACATATTCCACATTCACCTTGAGGTTATTGCCAGTTGTGCTGTCGCCGTAACGGAGGCCGGATTTCAGGATTTCTTTCAGTTCGTTCTGCCAAACATCGGGCTTGAGCCGCAGATTGATAAACCCGGGGCCTGCAATTTCGACACCGGTGATGAGGGGGTTGGCTTCCAGTTTCGGTTTCAGAATTTCGGCAATCGCGCGCGGCGGTTTGCCGGCGACCTTGGCCAGCGTCATCGCGACGTTGGTCGCCAGATCGCCGTGATCGGCTTCGCGCGGCGGCTCGACGACGAACGAAGGCATGGGGCCGTTGAGGGCCAGCGCTCCGGCTTTAACCGCTTCATCGACCGCCGCCGTCACGACCGCCTGCATATCCTTGAAAATTGTCATCAGATCATCGTTTCCGTGGAAAATAATTTCCGGTGTTCCTGAACCGCAAAACGGTCGGTCATGCCCGCGATATAATCGGCAATCAGCCGCGCCTTGGCGGTATCATTCCCGCCGCCCGCCCGTAACGCCTCGAACCACGCGTTCGGCAGGCAGTTCGGCTGCGCCATGAAGAAAGCGAATAAATCTTTGACGATATGCCGCGCCTTGGCGCAGATGCGGTTCACTTTGCTGTGGCGGTACATGCGGGTATTGAGAAATTCGCGCAGGACATTGACATTCTGCACCATGCCGAAGCTGAAACTCACCACGGCTTGCGGGGCCTTGCGTATATCGGCGGCCGATTTTGGTTGTAGACTGGCCAGATTATTACGCGTTGTCTCAAGCAAATCCGTGATCATCAATCCGATAACTTCGCGCACGGTTTCATGCATCAGGCGTTCTTTATCCGTATCGGGGTAACGCGCCTCCATATCCGCCAGCGCCTTGCCGAATAAGGGAAGCGCCCGCAAATCCTCGAGCCGGAACAGCCCGGCGCGGTGGCCGTCGTCGATATCATGTGTGTTATAGGCGATGTCGTCGGCGATGGCGGCGACCTGCGCTTCCGGCCCCGCGAATGTCGCCAGCTCCAGATCCATCTGCGCGCAAAATTCCCTGAATGTCGGCGACTGATCTTCCGGCGCGACCGGCCCGTTATGTTTGACGACGCCTTCCAGCGTTTCCCATGTTAGGTTCAACCCGTCGAACTTCGCGTAACGGTTTTCAAGCTTGGTGAGAATACGGAAGGTCTGTTCGTTATGGCTGAAGCCGCCATAGGGCTGCATGGCCTCATCCAGCCCCTCCTCGCCCGCATGACCGAAACAGGTATGGCCGAGGTCATGGGCAAGGGCGACAGCTTCCGTTAAATCTTCATCGAACCCCAAAGCACGGGCAACGGAACGCGCGATCTGCGCGACTTCAAGCGAGTGGGTCAGGCGGGTGCGGTAATAATCGCCCTCGTTCTCGATAAACACCTGCGTCTTGTTCCGCAGCTTGCGGAAAGCACCGGAATGCACGATGCGGTCCCTGTCGCGCTGGAATTCCGTGCGGGTGGCGCTGCGGGGTTCCGGCACCAGCCGCCCGCGTGTTTCCGCGGCTTTTGTGGCATAGGGGGCCAAACGGGAAGCCGAATCTTGTAAATATCCATCCATGGGGCCACATTACCCATAGAACGGGTTTTATGCCAGTGGGTTACCTTTAAGCGTCATGCCCGCGAAAGCGGGCATCCCGTTTTGTTTTTCCCTTGGCGAAGGAAACAAACGGGATTCCGGCTCGCGCTCGCTACGCGAGCTTGGCCGGAATGACGAGGATATTAAAAAGATGGATCAGTCCCCTAACACGGCAAGCGGCCCACTTCGCCTTACCGAGGCGGCGGCGCGGCGCATCAACAAGGTGGTCGCGGACGAAAAGAACCCTGCCCTGATGGTGCGGCTGGAAGTTCTGGGCGGCGGCTGTTCCGGTTTTCAGTACAAGTTCGATTTCGACACCAAATTCGACGCTGCCGAAGATGTGCTGGTGGAACGCGACAAGGCGCGCCTTGTCATCGACAAAACATCGCTGGGATTGCTTGAGGGCAGCGAGATCGATTTCGGCGAAAGCCTGATGGAAGCGGGATTCCGCGTCAACAATCCGAACGCGACATCCTCATGCGGCTGCGGATCGTCCTTCGCGGTGGAGAGCAAGTAGCGATGCGCATCGCGACATGGAACGTCAATTCGGTCAGGGCGCGGATGCCGAACGTGCTGGAATGGCTGAAACAGGCCAAGCCGGATGTCGTGCTGCTGCAGGAAATCAAATGCGAGACGCAAAGCTTTCCGGCGCTGGAGTTTGAGGGCGCCGGCTACAAATCCCATGCGCTCGGGCAGAAATCCTATAACGGCGTCGCGATCCTGAGCCTGCATCCCGTCGAAAATGTACTCGAACATCTGCCGGAAGCCGGTGACGATGTGCAAGCGCGTTATCTGGAAGCCACTATCAAGGGCGTGCGCGTTGCCAGCATCTATCTGCCCAACGGCAATCCCATGGGCAGCGAGAAATACGATTACAAACTGGCATGGCTGAAGCGGCTGCAGAAACATGCCGCCGCATTATTGACGGATGAAAAGCCGGTTGTGCTCGGCGGCGATTACAACGTCATTCCCGAAGCGGTGGACGTCTATAATCCCAAGGCGTGGGAGAATGACGCGCTGTTCCATCCGCGCTCCCGCGCTGCCTTCCGCGAAGTGGTGCAGCTTGGCTATACCGAGGCGTTCCGCGCCCTGCATCCGCAAAAAGAGCATGCCTATACCTTCTGGGACTATCAGGCGGGATCATGGCAGCAGGATAACGGCCTACGCATCGATCATTTCCTGCTGTCGCCCGAAGCCGCGGATCGTACGACCGGCTGCTTCATCGACCGCACCCCGCGCGGCAAGGAGAAAGCCTCCGACCACACGCCGGTTATGCTGGAATTGAGGGATTGATTCCCTTCCGCATATTTATTGCCGTGTATCCACATGGAAATTTTACGGTGATCCCTCTCTAGTCGTCCTGCAACATATCTTACAGGAGGCTTTTATGGGACGCGGAATACTTCTTTGGCTGCTGGGCGTGCCGATCCCCATTATTCTTTTTCTTGCTTTGGTCTGGCATTAATCAACTCATATAGAAGGAACAGAACATGCCTCCTCTGCCCCCTCGTCCCGAGAGTTACGAAATCGACGATACGGAAGATTCCTGTTCCGCCGTTTCATGGCCTGCAATCTGGGCCGGTACTTTCGCCGCTGTTGCTATCTCCCTCATTCTTTTTGCACTCGGCTCCGGCATGGGATTCGCCGCGGCTTCTCCGTGGCACGCGAAAACGGCAATGCATTTTACCTGCATTGCGGGCGTCTGGCTCATTATTACCCAATGGCTGTCTTCGGCATTCGGTGGATATCTGAGGGGCGGCGTGCGGACCAAATGGGTCGGCGGTCACACGCATGAAGTTTTTTTCCGCGATACCGCACATGGCTTCCTGACCTGGGCTGTGGCCACGGTCGCCGTCACGGGTATTTTCCTGCTGGCAGCCTCAGCCGCCGGAATAGGCGCCGCGCATATGAAAGATGCCGGTTCGCGGCAGGAAACGAGCCGACAATCGGATTCGTGGGCCGATCCTTCCGCCTATTATGTCGATAGCCTCTATAGAACGAACCGTTCGGGCGGCGCGACCGTAGACGCGGACACCAAAGCCGAAACCAACCGTATTTTTGCCCGGAGCCTTCGTGAGGGATGGCTGTCGGACGCCGACCGCACCTATCTTGCCCAACTCGTCTCCATGCATACGGGTTTGGTGATGCCGGATGCCGAGAAAAGGGTGGACGAGGTAACGGCTCAGGCACGGCAGGACGCCGACGATGCCCGCAAGGCCGCGGCGAAAGTGGCAATTTTTACCTTTCTCTCGATGCTGATTGGTGCTTTCATTGCCAGCGTCGCCGCAGCTCTCGGCGGCAAACTTCGCGACGAGCCCTACCCTCATTCCTTGTAGTTGATGGCCCATAAACGACCTGAAGCATCCGCGCAGGATTCCGGCATCAAGCAGCCGCCGCGTCCGAAACTATTGGCCATCATGGGCCCCGGACTTATCACCGGCGCATCGGATGACGATCCCAGCGGCATTGCCACTTATTCCCAGGCCGGAGCGCAATTCGGCTACGGTATAGGATGGACTCTCATTCTTACCTATCCCCTGATGTGTGCCATTCAGCAAATCAGCGCGGATATCGGACGGGTCACCGGCGTCGGTTTGGCGGGCAATCTGCGCCGCTATTACCCCCACTGGATTCTCTACAGCATCGTAAGCCTGTTGATCATCGCCAATACAGTCAATATCGGCGCCGATTTAGGGGCTATGGCGGCAGCCCTGAAACTTCTGATTGGCGGGCCTTCTCTTCTTTACGTGGCCGGATTTGCCGTTCTTTCCGTCTTGCTGGAAATTTTTATCCGTTATTCGCGCTACGTTTCCGTTCTCAAATGGCTGACTTTGTCGCTCTTTGCTTATGTAGCGACCGTGTTCGTCGTCGATGTCCCGTGGCTGCATGTGGCACATGAACTTGTTTTGCCGCCTCTGTCGCTTCAAAATGGTTATCTGACCGTGGTGGTTGCCGTGTTCGGCACAACCATCAGCCCCTATCTTTTTTTCTGGCAAGCCAGCACGGAAGTCGAGGAAGAAAAGGAGCGGCCCTTGGCAAGGCCGTTGAAGCGAACGACTGCGCAAGCTCATGACGAACTGCGGCGCATCAGGATCGACACCTATATAGGCATGGCTTTTTCCAATCTCGTCGCCCTGTTTATCGTTCTGACGACGGCGGCAACCCTGCATGCCCATGGCCTTACCGATATCCAGACTTCGGCACAGGCGGCGGAAGCCTTGCGGCCCATCGCCGGAAATTTTGCGTATGTTGTTTTCGCTCTGGGCATTATCGGCACCGGCCTGCTTGCCCTGCCTGTTCTCGCCGGATCGGCGGCCTATGCGCTCAGCGAGGCGCGAAAAT
>JAATFY010000250.1 GCA_015654915.1 Rhodospirillales bacterium | reverse complement strand
GTTCGCAAGCCAGCATTATCTGGGCGACATTATTAAAATGCGAGGGCCCTCCATACATGACGGCACAAAATGTAGAATACGAAGGCTTCCCCCGTTTTGCTTGAATTGTGCCTGACCATTCCCCATGGGTCGCAATCTCGAAAGCGCTTTTTGCAAACTGATGGTAATAATTGACCTGAAACTCACCGACAAGGCTCCATGCCTTTGTTAAATTACCGGCATAAAAACGGGCGGTGTGCGCATGAACACGCAGAAGTCCGGGGTGGTTCACTGGCGATATAGGCAGCGCGGCTATTTTCGTTAACATGTCGGGCGGCAGAGAATAGCCTTCCGGCGCTGTGCCGTTATCTTCCGGCAAGATCGGATGAACGAGAAGCTGCTCCGGCAATGGCCGGTTGCTTGCGCTGTTTATTTTATCTTTTTCGCTCATGTGAATTGCGCCTCAGTATATTTAAAAAATTGCCGTCGAATTCGTAATCAATAGAACTACGCAAGTCCCAGCATAACCTCGAGATTCTGCACAGCGGCACCCGATGCGCCCTTGCCGAGATTATCGAGGACGGCGGTCAGGACGACGGTTTCCTTGTCCGGGTTCCAGAACGCGAGTAGTTGCAGATTGTTGGTTTCGTTCTGCGAAAGCGGCGACAGGACGTAATTCTTTTCCAGTTCGATTTGCAGCGGCTCGACCTTTACGTATTTCTTTTCGGCAAAACGTTTGGCGAGCGTTTCGTGTACCAGCTTGCCGTCGATAGCTTTGCCGGTTTCCTTTTTCAGTTCCTTCAGCCGCAAAGCCGTTTCAACCAGCATGCCGCGGTAAAAAGAATTACTGTAGGACGGCAAGAAGATCGGGTCTTCCGTCAATCCGCCGTGGATGCGCATTTCGGGCAGATGCTTATGCTTTTGCTCGAGCCCATAGAGGCTGAACGGGCCGCCGCGCACATTGCCGTCCGGATTTTCGCAGAGGGCGATCAGTTCCTTGCCGCCGCCGGAATATCCCGAAATCGCGTTGATCGTGATGCCGTGGCCGGGCGGCAGGATTCCGGCATCAACCAGCGGGCGAATGAAAGCCAAAGCGCCCGTCGCATAGCAACCCGGGTTGCTGACGCGCTTGGCGGCGCGGATGCGCCCCTCCTGCTCCGGCGTCAGTTCGGGAAAGCCGTAAATCCATCCCTCAGCCACGCGGTGCGCCGTGCTGGCGTCGATCACTCTGGCCGCCGGATTGGTAATCATGCCCACAGCTTCGCGCGCGGCGTCATCCGGCAGGCACAGAATGCTCAGGCTGCATTCGTTCAGGAGCCGCTTGCGCTCGTTCGCGTCCTTGCGCTTTTCCGGCGCGATGCTGACCAGCTCGATATCCGTCCGGCCCTCCAGCCGCTTGCGGATTTCAAGGCCGGTGGTTCCGGCTTCGCCATCAATGAATATCGTCGGTTTCGTCATTCTATCCTGCCGGTAATTCGCAAAAAGTCTGGCACCAGGCCTTCAATTCGTCCCAGCTTGCCTGATCAGGCGCCAGCGCAAGCCCTCTATTCATAACAGACGGGCGATAGGCTTCGCCACTCCAGAAGGCCGAATGACCGCCGGATTCCTGATGGATCAGTACGCCTGCGGCATCATCCCACGGGTTGGAATGAAACAGGCTGGCGCGGAAATGGGCCTGTGGCTTGTTCTTGCCGAAATGAGGCTGGTTCAGGACAAGTCGTGGATATTCATGCGCTCCGGCGCTCATCGTCTCAACAATGGGCCCGATCCTATTGATGGAGCTTGTCTTTTCATAAGCTGCGACAAGCCGGTCGCCAACGAATCCGTGCATCTTGTCTATGGGTGCAGGCGGTAAAACCCGCAATTTCTGGCCCTTATAGAAAGTGCCACCGCCTTTTTCGGCAGAAATCAGCTCATCTGATGTAGGATCATAGATCCATCCGGCAATCGTTTGATTTTGTTCTGCTAATGCAACGATCACTCCGAACTCACATGAACCTTTGACAAAATTGCGGGTTCCATCCACCGGATCGATAATCCAGACAGGTGATTCGCCGGAAACATGGTCCAAAACCCCCTGATCTGCCGAAAAAGCCTCCTCTCCCAGCACTTTTGACCCGGGTAACATGTCCGAAAGCCGAGTCGAAAGCGCTTTTTCGGCCTCCTTGTCGGCTACCGTCACGGGGTCGTCGCCGATTTTGTAGGCGATATCGGCGGCCTTCAGGTTGCGGAAATAGGGCAGGATATGCTCGGCCGCGACCTCCCGAATGATGCCGCCGACCTTATCCGTATCGACCCTGATCATGGGGCTTTTTGCGTGGCGTGGGCCATCAGGGGCTGGAACAGGCTATGCAGACGTTCCCAAATCTCTCTGGTGGGAGCGTAAAGCAGGCCGGCGCGGGGTTTCTGCATGTCGTAGGGCTGCCCGGCCCAGTCGGCGTTATAGCCCCCAGCCTCCTGATGCAGGAACATCCCCGGCGCATGGTCCCAGGCGTTGGTATGGCGGTAGAGCAGGAAACTGGCGCGGGCGGTCGGAGCCTCGGCAAAGGTCGCCTCGCCGCTGAAGAGGCGCGGGTAGTCAAACCCGGCGCAGGAGCCGATCTCGATTTTCGGCATGGCAGGGTCTTGCGGCATGACAGACGGATCGGAAATCAGCTTCTTCACCCGCGCGCCGACAAGGCCCACGGTTTCGGCGGACAAGCCGGTTGCCGCCAGTTTCAGTTTCTTGCCGCGCAGCCAGACGCCGGCCCCCTGCTCCGCCATGATCGTGTCGTCGGAATTCGGATCGTGAATCCATGAGGCGACGGCTTTGCGCCGGTTGATCAGCGCGACCATCACGGCGAATTCCGGTTTTCCGGCGACGAAATTGCGCGTGCCGTCGATGGGATCGATGATCCATACCGATTGATCGGAATCCAGCCGCGCCATCACGCTCTTGTCGCCGGCGAAAGTTTCTTCGCCCACCACGACCGAGCCGGGCAGATAGGCGTGGAAACGCTCGGTCAATTTACGTTCGGATTCCTTGTCGGCGATCGTGACGGGATCGTTGACGCCCTTCATCTCGATATCGCCCGCCGCCAGCTTGCGGAAGCGCGGCATGATTTCTACCGCCGCGACTTCGCGAATGATCTGGTCGACGGCGGTAAGGTCGATATGGGGCATTATTGTTTCACGCGGCGGATGCGGTTGCGGCTGCCATCGTCGGGATCGTAAAATTTTTCGTATTGTCCGGGCTCGAAGCGATAAAGGCGGGGACTCCAACCCTCTTTCGTTTCTGGCGACTGATAATCACACAGAACAACATAGACGCCGCGACTCATTTGCCCCTGCTCCAACTGCCTGAGCGCGAACCTGAGGTTAGGCATACCGTCGGATTCGGCTCCGCATGATAATGGGACCATGGCTCCGGTCAGGACAATGGTTTTGTCCTTGAGCGCCGGATTGGTAACGCACTCCCGGTAAAAATACTCGGCGGCTTGGACAATCGCGTCCGTGCCAAGCGTAACGAGAACTCCCGATTTTGGCTCTTTTTCGATGTGCTGTAGGATTCCAAACAAATATAACTCATCGATATGATTCGAATCCTGCGGCTCCAGCGAGATACAGCGGGCTTTTACGGGAATTTTTTGTAGCGCCATACGGACGAAGTCCTGCCCCTTCGGCGGCATGGTTTGAATTCGGGATGGCTTTTTCAGGTCTTTATACGGCAT
>JAATFY010000139.1 GCA_015654915.1 Rhodospirillales bacterium | reverse complement strand
CGTGTCACCCGCGCCCGAGACATCGAAAATTTCACGTGCCGATGCGCGGCAATGGACGGCAGGTTCGCCTTTCATCACAAGGCATACGCCGTCGCTGCCAAGTTTTGCCAAAATGCCCTGAAGCTGATGCGCGTCGATCAACTGGCGGGCGGCTTTTTCGGCATCCTCGATCGTGCGTATGGCCATGCCGGTGACTTCGGCAAGTTCCTTGCGGTTCGGCGTCAGCATATAGGCGCCGCGATAATGGCTGAAATCGCGGCCCTTGGGATCGATCAGGACCTTGCAGCCTTTTTCGTTCGCCAGCCGGATAATCTCCATCACAACCGGCTTGCTGAGAACGCCTTTGGCGTAATCCGAAAGAATAACGACATCGCAGCCTTCCAGCGCTCCGCGAACGCGCAACAAAGTCTGCTTCTCCATATCGGCGGATACGGGCTGGTTGATTTCGTGGTCGGCGCGCAGCAATTGCTGCCCGTTGGCGACATAACGCGTTTTGAGTGTCGTCGGGCGCGAATTATCGGTGAGAAGGTAAGACATCACCTGCGGCAGGGACGTAAGCTGTTTGGCGATATCGTAGCCCGCCTGATCCTGTCCGATCACGCCGACCAGATCGATCTGCCCGCCGAGCGAGACAATATTGCGCACAACGTTACCTGCACCGCCGAGCGTCACGGCTTCACGCTGGATATGCAGAACGGGAATAGGGGCTTCCGGCGAAATGCGTTCGACCTGACCGTAAATATAACGATCCAGCATGACGTCGCCGACGCACAGCACATGCTTGTTCGCCAGTTTCTCGACGAGCGGAATAAGACGGGAATCCATAGGAGCTTCAGACATATTTATCCGCCATGGCCAGATATTTCTGGACGTAAAGTTTGACGCCGTCTTCAAGGCTGGTAAAGGGAGCCGTGTAACCGGCCGCCCTCAGTTTATCCATTTTTGCTTCGGTAAAATACTGGTATTTGCCTTGTAATTCCTGCGGCATCGGGCGATAGCTGATCTGCGGCGCTTTTCCGGCGGCCTGATAGACGGCCACGGCCAGATCGGCGAAGCTGCGGGCCTTGCCGGTGCCGAGATTATAGAGGCCGTTGATCTTGGGATGTTCCAGCAGCCAGATCATCACTTTCACGCAATCCCCGACCCAGACGAAATCGCGCAACTGGCCGCCGTCCTGATAATCGGGATTATGCGATTTGAAAAGCGGAAAGGCTTCATCGCGGACGGTGAAGGGGTAAATCTGCTCGGGAACCGAACGCATGCTGCCTTTATGATATTCGTTGGGGCCATAGACGTTGAAAAATTTCAGTCCCACGCATTGCGACGGCGCTCCGCTGCCGCGCGATTTGCGCCGTGCGATCCAGCGGTCGAACAGATGCTTGCTCCAGCCATAGGGGTTGAGCGGCTGCAGTTTCGACAGGCCCTCAATGCTTTCATCATCCTTGAAGCCTTGCGATCCGTCGCCGTAAGTCGCGGCGGAGGAGGCATAGATAAACTGCACGTGCGTGTCCTTGCACCATTGCCACAATTTGCAGCTCAGGCGGAAATTGGTGTCGATAATCAGATCAGCGTCGGTTTCCGTGGTCGCGGATATCGCGCCGAGATGGAAAATAGCCTCGATATCGCTGCCGTGATGGTCAAGAAAGCCGGAGAGCTGTTCGGGAGCGATAACGGCCTCCAGATCGCGTTTGGCGATGTTGCGCCACTTGTCTTCGTTGCCCAGCCAGTCGCACACGACGACGCGTTCGCCGTGCGCGTCGAGCGCCGCGACCAGATTCGACCCGATAAAACCGGCTCCGCCGGTGACAATGATCATGGAAAAGTTCCCCTGGGATTCGAGGTCCCCAATAGACCTGCTTGATTTAGATTTGACAAGTGCGTTGAGTTGCAGGTAGTGCCTCACATTGAAGTGTCGTCATTCCGGAAAATTGGCGAGCGCAGCGAGCCAATTTATCCGGAATCCCGTTTGTTTTCCTTGGGTTAAAAAACCAAACTGGATTCCGGCTCGCGCTCACTACGTTAGTATCTTCAGTTGTCGAGACAAAAGATGATGTTGTTCTCTCCAAGACCTCCCTCAGCACTAGCAGTATTGTGAGACAACTTTCTTCAAAGAATATCACAGGTATTTATTTT
>JAATFY010000130.1 GCA_015654915.1 Rhodospirillales bacterium | reverse complement strand
GCTTTATTATCTTCCCTATCCTGCACGCCCAGTGCCGCGTCAGCCGCGCCACTTCAATGCTGATCGACGCGGCAATTCTGGCTAATCCTTTCTGGGCCTACATCACCGAGCATTATTTCATATCGCAGGTGCTGGCGACCGCATGGGTGCTGGCCTTTCTGTCGCGCTGCTGCGAACAACACAAGGTCCATGAAAACTGGGGAATGTCGTCGCTGTTTGTTTGCGCGCTTTATTTCGCCGCCGGCATCCTGACCTATCCCGCCAAATATATCGGCGATGTCGCGGTTATCGCTTTCTTCGCCCTGTTGCTTCTGGTCTGGGATCATCGCCTGACGCTGGCGCGACTGAAAATTCCGGCCGGTTTTCTGCCGCTGTTCGGGGGGCGCCTGGCCTGCATCCTCGGCGCGATTGCGCTTTCGATCCTTCTTCTTCCCGCGCAATATGCGGCGGCCCTTCCGCGCATTATCGACATGTCCACCGCGAAAGCCGGATGGGTCATGCAGCTGGTCAATCCCCTGCTGCTGACCGGCGTTCTGAACGCTGACCGGCATATCACCTATCCGATATCCGCCCTCATGGTCGTGGGATATGTCGTGTTGCTGGGCGGCGCAGCGTTTTTGTTTGCCACAGCGCTTCGCCGCAAGACGGTTTCGACGGCCCTCGGCGCGCTGACGGTTCTGTGGGTCCTGCTGGTCCTTTCCTACATCATCGTTTATTGCGTAACGGGCGTTTCCTACCAGCAATGGAAATTCGCCAGTTATTATCCGCTGGCAACCGCTTTTGTTTTACCTGCTCTTGTTACCTTGCTAATAAGGCCGGATAAAAATCCGCGATGGAAGATACCGGCTCCCGTTATCCTGAACGGCTTTCTTGTCCTGATGGTGTTGTGCGGCATGCTGGCCGTCGCCCATCGCAAGATGATTGTTTTTCCTGCCGGTTACCGCAGCCTTGCCACCATCGACGATTTGCCGGAGATCGGCGCGCTCAATTTGGAAGCAGGCCCCTATGGCGAGACCATGGTGGCGCTCGATTTCATCCGGCATAAGCCTGTCTGGCCGACGGCCGAAACCTACTATCCCCACGGGCCTGCACGCATGGAAATAGACGGCCAGAAGGCCGTTTTCCTTACCAACGAATCGGCCGACAACGGATTACGCCAGCCGGATATAAAATTCGGCGCCGGATTTAATCTTTATGTGACGAAGCCCGGCTATGTGTTCGATAAGCCGATCCGTTTCAACGCGCCGCTCCAGATGGCGCTGGAAGGATTCAGCGTCGCCGAGGATTGGGGCCGCTGGACGAACGCAAAACAGGTGCGCATCGAAGTGCCTTTAGAGGCGCTTCCCGCGTCGGATATCGAACTGACGCTCTGGTTCCAGCCTTTCGTGCCTGCGCCGGTAACGCAGCGCGTGTCGCTTCACGTCAACGGCATTTCTTTCGGGCAACGAAGCTTCAAAGACGGCGCGGAAACCGAATGGACGGTGCATGTACCCCGCGCCAGCCTGCGCGCGCCTAAACTTATTATCACGCTGGATTTGCCCGATGCGATTGCTCCGGCCACCCTCAATCCCAAACTCGTCAACGGCGACACCCGCATGCTCGGCATCGGCATGACCCGCTTGCTGATGAAAACCACCGTAAAATAAAAGTTATTTGCACTATCCGGCCAGCATGAAATAGAAATTTTTCAAGGTATGGAACAGGCGGTTGTCGGGACTGAGGCGGAAAGCCCGCAGCAACCCGAGCTGGAATTTTGTTTTTAATCCCGCGCCGGTTCCGAATTCTTCATTCAACCGGCTCCACCGCGCTACGATATTGGGACACCGCCCCGCCGCCCTAAGATAAAGCCGCGTGGCGTGATCGAACACCGCCGCCTGCGCTTCGCCCCGATAATGCCGCAGCAGCGCCGCGAAAGCCTGATCGACGCTGTCCATGTCCGGCTCGCGCGAGGCGGGATCGCGCAACTTCAGAACCTCGCCGATCCATGCATGGTTCAACCCCAATTCGTCGAAAACAAATTCCCAGCGGCGGCGGCGGATTTTCTGCGTCAGTTCCTGCTGCCGGTCGGCATCACGCAGCGAGATTTGGCCGCCATGGCGGCGATAGCGCACCAGAACTTCGGGCACATTCGTCATGCGCCAGCCGACCCGCGCGGCGCGTTCCCATAAATCGTAATCCTCGGCCTTGTTCCACGCCCCGTCGTAACCCAGAGCTTTCGCGCGTTCCGTTTTTATCATCACGGAGGGATGCGCGAAGGGCGTATCAAACAGCAGCGCCGCCTTGATCGCTTCGTCGCTTTGCGGGTAACGGAGAATGCGCGAACCGGCGGCGCCGAAAAGTTCCGCCCGGCTGCCGCAGACATCGGCGCCGGTTTTTTGCAGCCATTCCAGTTGCCGCGCGAAACGCTGCGGGAAGGCAATATCGTCGGCATCCATGCGGGCAATCCATACGCCGCGCGCATCACCGATCATTTCGTTGAGACTTGCGACAAGCCCTTTGTTTTCGCGGCTTTTCAGCCGGATGCGCGCATCTTTTTTCTCATAATCGCGCAAAATCGCCAGTGAGTTGTCGGTCGAGCCGTCATCGATAATCAGCAACTCAAAATCGGCGAAACTTTGCGCGAGAATGGAGTCGACCGCCGACGACAGGTATTTTTCGCCGTTATGGACCGGCAGCAGAACCGAAATGACGGGCGCGGCGCTCATAGCGTGATCCAGTCCGGCGGAAACAAATCTTTGACGTCGTTGTTATTGGCGAACCATTTCTGCGGCGCGATCACGACTTTGTCGGGCCGCGCATTGAGCCACGCGCCCCACCAGCTGAAGGAGCTGTTGGCGATGATATGCGCCTTGCAGAGACTCATGAGATGCATATCATTATAGCTTTCCGCGCCGCGATTGTGGTCGATATAGTCGCAGGGAAAATCCGGTTTCAGGTTTTCTTTCACCCACGCAATATCGTCGGAAAACACGAAGAAATGCGGCTGTTGCATGCAGTCGGCAATCGCGCGGATCGCGGCGCGGTAATATTCGGGCGAGCAAACGCCGTGCGTCGCGTTGGTCTTGGCATTGGCGACATAATCGCCGCGCCGCACATGCAGGCTGACGGCCTTTGCGCCCGCAATCCGCGCAGCCACCTCGGCATTGCGGCCCTGCAAAGGCGACCGGAAGGTAAAATCGCCGCGAATGACGTGCGCTGCGTCCCGAAAATATTTTTCCGATTGCCAGTAGCCTTGCAGATAACAATCCGGCGGCACGTGGTCGATACTCGACCAGTAATGAAAGTACGGCTCCCTGAAAAAACCGGCG
>JAATFY010000069.1 GCA_015654915.1 Rhodospirillales bacterium | reverse complement strand
AAGGAATTTACGGTATGTTGCAATTATGGATGCAAGAATCTCTAGCGCGTGATAAGTCTAGACCATTAACGCTGGTAGGGATTTTGCCAAACATGTTTAAACAAACCCGTCTACATCGCGATATTTTGAAAAGTTTGCAAGATAATGCAGCTATTGGAAAATACATCATGCCAGTGAAACTTAGCCAACGTATTGTGTTTGCTGAAATTGATTCTGAAGCTCTGTGGTTAGATAGATAAGACAGGATGCCGCTTTGCCTCCGGCACGGGGCGAGCGCTGTGCGACGATTTACCGGAACTTTTAGGCTGCCAGTTTTCGGACTTCGTTGAATGTAGTGATCTGCGGGGCATCCCAGAGTTCTTCCATGGCGGAAAACCGGCCCATGCCTTCGGGGGTATTCCTGTAAGCAAGCAGTTCGCGGACTGTCATTGGTTGTTGGCCAAAATTTCTGTTATCTTCCTGTCCGGCAGGAGAGAGAAAATAAGTTTTCCACTGTTCGACCGTCAAAGCTTCAACCATAATTTTTATCCTTTGAAACAATAGAATTCCGAAATCTGTACCGCACCGACATTAGCATATGGGGCGCTGTCCGATCCATCGCGGTTTTACTTTCATGTTTTTGGTGATGACTTTTCTGGGAAAAAGAGCGTTTTATAGTTAACAAGAAGTTACGATTTTCCAGCCGTATCCGTCTACTGACAATGCTTCATGAAGTCCAACTGATTAGCGCCATCGCGTTAATGATTTCCGCTACCATTTGCAGGTCTTCGACCTGACGATCGTTCAGGAAATTCGATTCCCCAACCATCGTTTCAGTATAAGTAAGAGAGGTGAAGAAACTATTTTTGACTGAATGATATTGCTTTAATTGCTTGCTCGCCAAAGCGACGATAGCGGAGTATAATCCCGATAAAATTTGGCCCGCTTTCGCGGGCCAATAAAATAATTAAATGATTAAATAACTAACCACAATTAAAACCACGGAGCGCCACGACGAGCGAACGAAGGCTGACCTTAGGATCCCAACCGTAGCGGCCGCCCTTGAGTCTGACATGACACACGTAGGACGAGTTGTCAGAGGTCTCCGTACCAGACACGCCCCAACTCTCGTTGAGGGAACCGCTAGCGATTATCTCATTCATTTGTTTTAAGGCAGGATTAGTTTCACGTTCGCAAGCAATTTGCAGCAAATCCGACCCCCTTGCGAGAATGATGGTGCCGTCCTTAAATTCGCCTTTCGCCACAGCGCGGTTGTTTGCAGCATCAAATCCATTTCCATGTATACCGCCGCCGTTAAGAGCCGTAATTGCAGCTACGGCCTCATTACCGTTCAGTCGAACAACTTTACCAGAAGCATCCCTTAAAAAATCAGGGATAAGGTTCAGATTTATAGTCTTACCACCCGCTGTCAATTGACTGAATGGTATTCCTTGGTCTGTGACGGGTTGACCAATCACAAGGGGGAAACGAATTAAGCCGCCTGATTGCGCGGCTGCGGATACATCACCGAGCAATGCGATGCCAGTTAAGCCGCCTGATTGCGCGGCTGCGGATACATCACCGAGCAATGCGATGCCAGCGGCCCTGAGTGCAACAAGAATGGAACTCTGTTCAGCGTTGTTCGCGATTGCCTTTTCATTAAGGTCGATCAGACTCGTGTGGAGGCCGGTACGCTCTTGCTCAAATACTCGGCTTTGTTCTTGCAAGACTGCAAGCCGTTCCTGCGCGGCGGCCATCTGTTCCGGACTCATCGTGCCGCTTTGTTGCTGTCTGGCGCTCATAGAAAATACTCCCTTTATTCCTGATTTTCCGGTCAAATTTTTAGAATGATACCAACGTGGTTTAATATCAAAATTTTTGCGCCGGAGAAATACTATTTTTACTTTCATCAATTCATGTTGGGGCACAATGAGTTGCATGGTTAACATCAGTCCTTATTACATTCTCACGGCCTCAAATCTCCATATCTGTTCAGGGCCGAGGTAGAATCGCCGCTACCAGAAAGGAGATCAAGGACATTCATGCCTCATCCCTTGGCTTCGGATTGACCGGCCAATTGCTATTCGCCGGAAACGCATGAAACTTGGGCGCGGGGTCGCCCCAACGCGCCGACAAATGGCGCGGATATAGTAAGACTAAAGCCCCGCCCGCGCGATCGTGTAAACGGCATCGTTGAACGACAATTGGCCGCCGTGCCTGGCCAACACATCGCGCGTGATTTCCAGATAATTATCATTACTGGTTGTTTCTCTCATTCTCTGATCCTCGATCTGCGCGACATAGGTTGCCGCAATCCATGCTGCATTCACTCCCGAAGTGCCAATTGAACCGCCCTCCGCCGAAAGAGGCCGCAATTTATAGCGAAGCGGCTCGGAATCGACGTCAAACGTAAATCCGGGCGCATGGGCGTCGTGTGCAGTAAGCTCGTGTTTTACGGCATCGATGATATCGAGGCCGGAGTGGATAAAAGACTTTTGTTCCGGCCAGATTGCCCGCACGATTTCTTCGGCGGGATCACCACCTTGGGAATGAATGCCGATCAGCCGTCCTCCGGATCCCAGAGCGCGCGCCAGCGGAGCAATCACTCGCTTCGCCTTGAATTCGAGTTTACCGCGCGCCTGATAGGGCTGCGAGGCGATGACGAGATCGTAATTCGCATCCGCTTTACTCTGTGCCGGAATGATGCTGCTGAGCGGGAAATGCCGATCTTCGCGGTATATCACCACAACGGCAGGACGTTCGTATACGGGGTTTCCGGTTACCGGACTGACCCGCGTTTTCCAGTTTTCGGTGAGGAAAGGTTCCAGTTCCCGAAGTTGGGATTTAATCTGGTGCGCCGTGTCGCCGCGAATTGCAAATTCCATCCACGATATGTCCGGACCGGCTTTTTGCAGCGCAAGCCATGGCGCATCCGCATAGGCCATATTGGTCAATGTCAGCACGGTCAGGGGGTGTTCCACAAAACGGTCCGCCATTTTGGGGAGGGTCAGCCGCACATCTTCGATGCTGATTTCCTTGCCGACGACGTAATGGGGAACGAAGGGGAAGCGATCGTGCGCCGATTCCATAACTTGCGTCAGCACGGAGCCGTCGCCTACGCCCGCATCGAACATTCTTAAGGCCCGGGCTTGCAGCCGCGGATTGATAAGATGGAATTCATGGCCGATCCGATCGGCTACCATCTCCTTTTCATTGCAGGTGTGCACGAATCCAAGATAGATCAGCCGATGATCTACGAAGCGAAAAGCTTGAGCGGGATTTTCCGGGGGATGTATAGCCGCCATTGTATAGACCCGTGAAAATAGTTCTGACCAATATCGGTAACAAGTTTGAACCGGATATCAGGATTTATAGCGCGAATGCCTGAAAGTATATAAAAATATTGAACCGAAGCGAAAAATCGACATTGTTCCAGTTGTTTGTTAACCATAATTCATGCCTTCTTCCTTTGATTCTAATAAACTTCTGGCTGATATTCTTGCGCCGCTTTGTCCATCCCGAGGAAGCGCGACAAATGATTTTTGATTTCGGCTGCCGCGAAACGCTCGGATTTTTTGATTATGTTGCGCCCGCGCTGCCGGGCGCGCTGGCCGTCCTAGCAGTGATTGCGGGATTGGCAGTGACAGGACGGTTTTTTACCCGCGGGTCGACGTTTCATGCCGGCGACATCCTTTCCGGCTGGGGCGTCGTCGCCGGAATCATGACACTCGCTGCTGTATTTTTTGTTCAGCCGCTTCTCTTCACGGCATCCGGTATTTTAGTCCTGATGCTGGTGGGGCTAGTTTTTGCCGCGAAGGATCGCTATTTCGTAGCGCCGTTCTGGATCCTTGTTCTTTTTCCCGGCTTGTTTGTCCTTACGGCGACCAATGCGGTGGGGCTTGGAGCGAGTGCATATGATGATTTTTCGCACTGGGTTCCGAACGCGCTTTATGTTTTCCAGCATGACGATGTGCCCAGCTTTGCGGTTCGATCCTCCCATTCCCTGTGGCCGGGCTACCCGTATGCATTGCCTTTTCTGACCTATCTGGCCTCGTTGCTTGTCGGCGGGTTCTTGGTTCAAGGCGGGGCCATGTTTAATTTCCTGCTTCTTTTTGTTTTCGCGGCCATGCTGTCCGAAACGACGATAACGCGCGATACGACCCTAGTTCTGATGCGCCCCCTTTCATGGCGTTCTCTCGGTTTGAGGTCGTTTGCGCTTCTTCTCGCAACCTTCCTTAATACCAGCCTGTATACGCCCGTCGGTTTAGGCATAACCAATCAAGGCGACACCGCCACAATGGTTCTTTGCGGGGCGCTGGGGATTCTCTTCTGGCGTTTGATGGAAGCACTGCGGCTTAACGACAAGCCAGCGGTTAAACAACTTTCTCTTCACATGGCTTTGACGGCTGTCGCGTTTGTTTTGACCAGGCAAGCCAACATTTTCCTTTTCTTTGTTATGACTGCCGCTTTCCTTATGCTTGTATGGAGAAACGGCATCATTAAACCCGCATTTACGAAATTGCCGCTTATTTTTATTCCTGCATTCGCGTTACATCTGGTCTGGCATTTTTATGTGGATGCGGAAATTGCGGGCAACGGTTTCGCCGTTTCTTCCCTTGAAAACTGGCGATTTGATCTTTTTCTGCCGCTCATGCGCGGTCTCTGGTTGGAGACCGCGTGGAAGGGAGCATTTTTCATTCTGTTTCTCGCGACTACACTTTGTGGCGTTGCCAGCTTCTTTCGTCCCCCTACGCCGTGGCGTAACTTTGCGATCTTTGCGGCACTTGTAGGGGTCGGTTACGCGGCTTTTTTGATTTTGGCCTATCTGGGTTCCGGTTTTACCGAATATGAAATACGTCTAGGTTCTTCTTTTCACCGCTATATGTTGCATACCGCCTTCCTCAGCCTCGCGACCCTATGGTTCGCGGCGCCTGCGTTTTGGGGGTATGCGAAAACAAAAGTCGGAATTCCCGCTTTTCTGGCGGCGCGGCATGTCCAAGTCGGCGCGACGCTTCTATCTCTGTTGATTGTGCCGCTGGTCCTGTCCGTTAAAACGGATTGGATCGCCATGAAACCGAACCCTGGCATGTGCCAGGTACGCAAAGTAGGGCATGCCATTGCCGCTGCATTGCCCGATAAGGCGCAACTTGGCGTTATCGCTTCCGGAAATAACGGGCTCGTCGCCTTCATCGTGGCCTTCGAGCTCGCTTTGGAAGAAGCGCGAACCGGTCGCTTGATGACCATGGCTTGGCATTGCGACAGTTACCATACTTTTTTTGCCTGTCGTTCATCCGATATTACCCGCTGGCTGCAAGTCCACCCCGAAACCAATGCGCTGGCTTACGGTGAGGGCGACGATGATATGCTAAAAAATATGGGTTTTAATGATGTATTCGGTGCGGGTTTTCTCGTGCGTGACGAAAAAGGGTGGAAATCCGCATTGCCTTATGTCCCGTGAACCTCGCTTTGCAGATATAGGGCAGGCCTGATAGTTTGGTTCGCATGTTTTCCCCCTTCGATTCCAACAAAATGCTGAAAGATATCGCCGCGCTGTACCGCGCGGACGAGGTTTTGTGCCTCGAACGGTTGTTCGGTACGGCACAGCTCGATAAAAGCGTAAGGCCTCGCGCCGTGGCGCGCGCCTCGCGCTGGATCGAAGATATCCGCCGCACGCATAAACCTTCGGCCAATGTCAGCGACCTTTTGGCGCGTTTCGGCCTGACAAGTCAGGAGGGGCTGGCGCTGATGTGCCTTGCCGAGGCGCTGCTCCGCATTCCCGATCGCGCCACTGCCGATGCGCTGATCCGCGACAAACTCAGCGAGACCGACTGGAACGAAGCGCTGGGCGAGGGCGCACCGTGGGCGATGAATGTTTCCGGCTGGGCGCTGTCGATTACCGGCAAGATTATCCAGTTGGAAGACCCTACGCAGCACACGCCGGGCGCGGCGCTGGGCAAGCTTGTGTCGCGTTTGGGCCAGCCGATTATCCGCGAGGCGATCCGTACCGCTATGCAGTGGCTCGCCGACCAGTTCGTGATGGGCGAGACGATCGAACGTGCGCTGGAACGCGCTACGCCAGCGATGCGGGATGGCGTGCGTTATTCCTTCGATATGCTGGGCGAGGGCGCGCGCACCGCCGAAGATGCCGAGAATTATTTCAAATCCTATGCCGAGGCGATTGATGCCATCGGCACGGCGCAGGGCGCGCATAAATTCCGTCGCGCTCCCGGTATTTCGGTAAAATTATCGGCGCTGCATCCGCGCTATGAAATCGCGCAGCGCGAACGGGTGATGAAAGAAATGCTGCCGCGCCTTGTCATGCTGTGCGAGCAGGCGATGCGGCACGACGTTTCCCTGACCATCGATGCCGAGGAGGCCGACCGGCTGCAACTATCGTTGGAAGTCGCGGATGAGCTGGTGAAGCAGGTGAAGCTGGGCGCGTGGGAAGGGCTGGGCTTCGCCGTGCAGGCGTATCAGAAACGGGCACCTGCCGTGATCGATTTCATCGCCGCGCTGGCGCAATCGCAGCGGCGCAAATTCGGCATCCGCCTCGTGAAGGGTGCTTATTGGGACAGCGAGATCAAGCGCGCGCAGGAGCGCGGGCTCGACGATTTTCCGGTTTTCACCCGCAAGGCGGGAACGGATGTGTCGTATCTCGCCTGCGCGCGGCGCATGCTGGATGCCGCCGATAATATCAATCCGGTGTTCGGCACGCATAACGCCATGACCGCCGCGCATATTATTGAGTTAGCGCGCGACCCCAGCCGCCTTGAGTTCCAGCATCTGCACGGCATGGGCGAGGAACTGTTCAATCTGTTGCATAAGGAAGGTTTCGCCACCTGCGTTTATGCTCCCGTCGGTAATCATGATGTGCTGCTGGGCTATCTCGTGCGGCGCATTCTTGAAAACGGCGCCAACAGTTCCTTCGTGCATCGCGTGCTCGACCGCGATGTGGGTATTGACGAACTGACGACCGATCCGGTGGAAGAATTGCGCTCCCGCGCCGAATTGCGGCACCCGCGCATCCGCCGCGCGCCCGACCTATACGGTTATAACCTGATAAGCCAGCAGGGCCGCCGCAATTCCGAAGGCCTCGATCTCAGCGATCCGTTCGTGACGGAGCCGCTGCTGAAGGAAATCGAAAAATACAAAGCACAAGCCTATAGCAGCGCCAGCATTGTGAACGGCAAGAAACTGGACGCCATGCCGGTGCCGGAAGCCGTGGAGCATGCGTTCGAAGTCGCGCGTTACGGCTTCAGCGAATGGTCCAACTGGCCGGTCGAGCGCCGCGCTTCATGCCTTGAAAGGCTCGGCGATTTGCTGGAACAGAACCGCGCCAAGCTTATGGCACTGCTGATCCGCGAGGGCGGCAAGACCATTCCCGACGCGCTCGGCGAAGTGCGCGAGGCAACGGATTACTGCCGCTATTACGCCCTGCGCGCGCGGGAAGATTTCAAGCCGATTGAGTTGCCGGGGCCGACGGGAGAGAGCAATTCCATAAGGTTATGCGGGCGCGGCGTTTTTGTCTGCATCAGTCCGTGGAATTTTCCGCTGGCGATTTTCTTGGGGCAAATCACGGCGGCTTTGGTGGCGGGCAACAGCGTCATCGCCAAGCCCGCGCCGCAAACGCCGATGATCGCCGTCAGCATTGCGCGGCTTATGGTGGAGGCCGGCATTCCCGCCAGCGCGTTCGGCCTTTTGACCGGCGGCCCCGACATGGGCGCGGCGATTGTGCAGCATCCGCAGGTGGCGGGCGTGGCTTTCACCGGTTCCACCGCGACGGGCCGCGCCATCAATCAGGCGCTGGCCAATAAATCCGGCCCCATTGTGCCGCTGATCGCCGAAACCGGCGGCCAGAACGCGCTGATCGTCGATAGCTCGGCGCTGCCCGAGCAGGTGGTGGATGACGTGATCACCAGCGCGTTCCGCTCGACGGGGCAGAGATGCTCGGCGCTGCGCATTCTGTGTTTGCCGGAGGCGACAGCGGATAAAATCCTCGCGATGCTGAAGGGCGCCATGCGTGAATTGCGCATCGGCGATCCGGGCAATCTTATAACCGATGTCGGCCCCGTGATCGACAAACCGGCGCAGCAAAGATTGTTTAAACATGTCGAGCGGCTGAAGCAGGAGGCAAAAGAAATTTTCACCGCCTCGCTGCCCGCCTATTGCATGCAGGGAATTTACGTTGCGCCGCAGGCGTGGGAGATTCCGAACATCGGCTGGCTAACCGGCGAGGTGTTCGGGCCGATCTTGCATGTGGTGCGCTATAAACCGGAAACCCTCGGCGAACTCATCGCGCAGATCAACGGCACGGGATTCGGCCTTACCGGCGGCGTGCACAGCCGGATTGAATCTACGGTACGCGAAATTGAACATGGACTCCGCGTAGGCAACTTTTACGTCAATCGTTCCCTGATCGGCGCCGTGGTCGGTGTGCAGCCCTTCGGCGGCGAGGGCCTCTCCGGCACCGGACCCAAGGCGGGCGGGCCGCACTACCTGCCGCGCTTCGCGCTGGAACGCGTGACCTCCAACAACCTCACGGCCGCCGGCGGCAACGCGAGTTTGCTGGTGGTGGGGTCGTGAAACGAGCGTATCTAATCCCCCTCCCCTTGCGGGAGGGGTTAGGGGAGGGGTATAAAAATGTTGTGCAGGGGGCCGTATGAGACTCGAAGATTTCGTTAAACAAACACTTCTTGATATTACGAACGGCGTGGAAAAAGCGCGGAAAGATTCTACTATTGCTATCGCTCCTTCATCTATAGATGGAGAAAAAGTAGTAGCAGTACCCCAAAATATTGCTTTTGAAATTGCCGTGACACTTAGTAAAGAAGGTGGCTCGAGTATTGATATATTACCCTTCGAATTGAAGGGTAAGCTTTCATCAGAGAACGTTAACAGAATATCCTTTCAGGTTCCCGTATATTTTACTCAATATTGGGTAAAAAAATCATAACGCTAAAAAGAATTCCTTATGTACCCCTCCCCTAACCCCTCCCTCAAGGGGAGGGGAATTCTATGGTACCTGTTTCGATTTTCTTACTTCCACCCTGCAAACAACGCCGTGATCTTTACGCCGAGGGCGGCGGCGATCTGGCCGAGCATGACGATGCTCAGGTTCTTGTGGCCGTTCTCGATTTCGGACAGGTAGGAACGGTCGATGCCCGCCTCATAGGCAAGCTCTTCCTGCGACAGCTTTTTGCCGTTTCTCAGTTTCCGTATGTTGGTGCCGACGCGGGAGCATATATCCATGCTCCGATTGTGGGTTAAGGGCAACAATTAGTCTGTTGGCAATAGCCTACAAATTGGGTATATTAAAAACAGGCCAGACCTAATTCGCACGCAGGAGTTCCATGATCAGAAAATCCCCCATCCTCGCCGCCTATATTCTGGGGGAGTTGACCGGCTTCGTGCTGGGGCTCGTGTGCGGCTGGATCATCTGGAATTAACAGCGCTGCTGAAACAGGCGCGGTCTGATTCCCCTCCCCTTGCGGGAGGGGTTAGGGGAGGGGTATATAAGGTTTTTAGTCACTCGCCCTTAAGTTCTTTGGCTTTCTGCAAAATGGTTTCCACAACTCCTTTGGTATTTTTAACGACGTCTTCATTGCTGAAACGCAGAACGGTATAGCCAAGCTGATTTAAATATTGGCTGCGTTTCTCGTCGTAGCTTTGTTGGGTTTCGTGCGAAGCGCCGTCAACCTCGATGACCAGCTTTAGTTCCAGACATATAAAATCCGCGATATAGGGATGCAGGGGGTGCTGACGCCGGAATTT